>DATABQ010000657.1:0-3601 GCA_036259495.1 Longimicrobiales bacterium
CTGGAGCTGGAGAATGCGATACGTGAGCTGAACCGCCAGCGTGCGCTGCAGGAGACGGGCGCAGTGACAGGCCTCCAGGTGGAGCAGGCGGAGCGGACGGTCGAGCAGCTGACGCTTCAGGTCACCATTGCGCGCGAGAAGCTGGCGCTGCTCGAGGGCGGACGCGTCACAGTCGGCGACCGGCCGCTCGAATCGGTGATCACCGCGCCGATCGATGGCTACATTCTCGAGCGCATCGTGCAGGTCGGCGAGATGGTGTCACCGCTGAGCTCGTTCCAGTCCGGTACGGTCCTGTTCAAGATGGCGAACATGAACGACATGGTGTTCCGCGGCACCGTGGACGAAATCGACGTCGGGCGACTCCAGCGAGGCGCGGAGGTCGAGATCCTGATCGGCGCGCTCCCGGACGTACGCATGACCGGCCTCGTCACGCGGATTGCGCTGCGCAGTCAGCGCGAGGAGCAGAGCGTAGGCTTCCCGGTTGAGATCGCCATCACCGACCTCGATGGTGCGATGCTGCGCGCCGGCTATTCCGCGACCGCGGAGATTACAGTGAATCGCGCGGATGACGCCCTGCTGATTCCCGAGCGGCTGATCACGTGGACGGGCGACACGGCGACTGTAACCGTGCAGAAGGCGGATGGCACAACCGAACGCCGCGTGGTCGAGACGGGCGTCAGCAATGCCGTCGACGTGCAGGTCATATCCGGCCTCGCCGAAGGCGATCGCGTGCTGGAACGCAATCCCGTACCGCCCGGGATGTGACGTGTGAAACACCTCCTGCCGGGTACGTTCCTGGAGGATGTGCGCACGCAGAAGATGCGCCTGACGCTCACGCTCTTCGGCATCTTCTGGGGCACGTTCGCCGTAGTGGTGCTGCTGGCGTTCGGCACCGGGCTCGAACGTCTCGCCGAAGAGGAGATGGCGACCGGCACGGGCGTGGTGAGGCTCGGCTCGGGCCTCACCTACAAGGCCTGGCGCGGCCTCCCCGAGGGCCGGCGCATCCTCCTCCGCCCTCAGGATGCGCAGCTCCTGCGCAGGGAAGTGGCCGGCATCGCGCTGCTCAGCGAAGCGACGAGCTCGAACAGCACTCTTCGCGCGGCGGAACGCACGGTACAGGGCTCACTCTACGGGATCGAGCCCGATTACGCAGTGCTGCGGGAGCTCGAAGTCGATGCGGGCGGTCGCTTCATCAACCACCGCGATATCGCCGAGCGACGTCACGTCGCTGTCGTGGGCTCCGGCCTCGGCGCACAGCTCTTCGGGGACAGCGATGCGATCGGGAGACAGTTCCTGATGAACGGATCCACTTTCAAGGTGGTCGGCGTGCTCCGACGCCGGGAAGGGTTCGATAACGACACACGGGTGTTCATCCCTGCCACCACCTATCGCATCATCGCGGGCTCTACCACCATCTCGAGCATCGTGTACTCACCCGATTCGCCGGAGATCGGCGCGCAGACGCTGCAGCACGCATTCGACCTGCTCGCGGCGCGCCACCAGTTCGATGCAACCGACAACCGCGCACTCGCGCAGTGGGACGCATCGGAGTTCGAACAGGAGATCCGCTTCTTCCTCCTCGCCCTCAAGATCTTCCTCGCCGTGGTCGGTGGATTCACGCTGCTCGTCGGCGGCATCGGCGTCGCGAACATCATGTTCGTCGTGGTGCGCGAGCGACGTGTGGAAATCGGCGTCAAACGCGCGATGGGCGCGCGGCGCATCCACATCATCGGTCAGTTCATGTCGGAGGCGGCACTGCTCGTGGGGCTCGGCGCACTGCTCGGATTCCTCTTCGCAGTGATCGTCGTGAAGCTGATCGGACTGATACCGGCAACGGAGGAGATGGGCGAGCCCGTCATCTCCGGCGGTGTCGCGGCCATGACCGCTGTGGTCCTGGCGCTGGTGGCTCTCGCCGCAGGCGTGTTCCCGGCACGGCAGGCGGCGCATCTCGACCCCGTCACATGCCTGCGCGGCTGATCTGACATGTGGCAGATCCTGCTCTCCGAGTTCTGGGAGGACCTGCGCATGCAGCGCACGCGCGTGCTGCTGACGGGCATCGGCATCGCATGCGGCACGTTCATCGTCGTCGTGCTGCTCGCACTGGGCGAGGGGATAAAGCGCACGGTGATGAGCGAGGTACTCGGCTCCTTCGATGAGGCCATCGTCGTGTTCGGCGGAAGAACGAACATGCCGTTCCGCGGGCTGCCCGCCAGGCGCGGCATCTCTCTCGACGAGGCCGACGTGCCCGCAGTGCTCAGGGAGGTACCGGACATCGTCGCGGGAAGCGCTCTGTTCCGCCGCTGGGGCATACGTCTCACCGTGGAGGGCAGCCGCACCGGCGAGGATGCGCAGGTGTACGGCGTCGATGCGTCCTACGCGCTCATGAGGGACGTGACCCCCGCGCCCGGCGGCCGTTTCCTCAACGAGCGCGACATTGCCGAACGACGCCGCGTCGTTTTCCTCGCGGACTCGCTCGCGCGCATCCTCTTCCCCGCGGGCGATGCACTCGGCAACAGCGTGCGCCTCAACAATCAGCCGTTCACCGTGATCGGTGTTGCACCCCGTGTCGTGCCTACCGGGCTCGACGCGAACGACGATCACAGCCTTGCCGTGATCCCCTCCAGCACGTTCGCCGCGGTCTACAACCAGCGCCAGCCGTCGCAGATCGTACTTCGCGCCCGCGACCCGCAGGACAGCGAGGCCGCGCAGGAAGCCGTAAGGCGCCTGCTCGCCGAGCGGCACCGATTCGATCCAGCCGATGAATATGCAGTGCATATCCGGGACTGGGCCGCGGAGGCACGCATGGCGTGGCGCGTGCTCACCGGCATTCAGGTCTTCATGGGGATGGTCGGCGGACTCACGCTGCTCGTCGCTGCGGTCGGTGTTGCGAACATCATGTACGTCGCGGTGAAGGAGCGCACGCTCGAGGTGGGCATCAAGCTGGCGCTCGGTGCGCGCGCGCGACACATCATCGCGCAGTTCGTCTTCGAGGCCGTGCTGCTCTCCGTCGCGGGCGGTGTCGCCGGTCTGGCCGCCGCCGCATTGGCGGTTGCCGTCATGAATGGAGTGAACCCGGAGAACGAAGCGCTGCAGTACCTGCTGAGGCCGGTGATCTCCTGGCCGATCGGGGTAGCGACGGTGCTGATCCTTACGATTATCGGCTTCATGGCGGGGGTTTTCCCCGCCCGACGGGCGGCGGCCCTGGATCCGGTCGAGTCCCTCCGCTACGAGTAATCGGACCAGGGTTCCAGGTTCCGGGTCGGCTCATACAGCCATGGTAATGCCCCAGCGGTCCCCGTAACGTTACGGTCCCCGAGGGCTCGCTCGGGCAGCGGGCGCATCCCGGGCGCCTCGATTTCCACCGAAAATTGTCGAAAACACCAGTCTGGATCGGCCAAGATGGAACCTGGAAACCAGGTCCGGCGATTTACTGCAACGGCCCGCCCAGTAGCTCTTCCAGCGCCAGCCGCGCAGTCGTGAACCCCACCCGCGCACTCAGCAGCGCGCGCTGCGACTGCGCTTCCGCGTCATTGATCTGCTGGTACTCGATGAACGTGATGGTGCCATAGCGGTGCTGCTCCCCCGCCAGCCGTGCGCGTTC
>DATABQ010000658.1:0-2981 GCA_036259495.1 Longimicrobiales bacterium
CCTCTCGCTGCCCGGCAATGTCCTGGGCAGCGTGACGCTCGGGCAGTCCGTTGCCGAGATCATCGGCCGCGACCCCCGCTCCAACGCGCGCCGCTCCCTGCGCAGGGCGCTGAAGCTGGACCCTGCGTTTGCGGCCGCGGCCGTGCTGCTGGCGGACCTGGCGGTCATGGATGGCGGGCGCAGCCGTGAGCTGATCGAAGAGGCGCGCGATGCGCTCCGCGCGGTCGAAGCGGCGGGCGGGAGCAGTGCGCGGAGCTCGCGTGCACTGGCGGAGATGGAGATTGCTCTCGGCAACTTTGCTGCGGCGGGTGCCGTGAGCGCCGAGGCCGCATCCGATGGGACGGCTGAGCCGGGCGTGCTGAGGACGCAGGCCATAGCGCTGTTGCTCCAGGCCGGCACGGCGGAGGAGGGGGCTGCGGCGTACTGGCGCGGCGTCGAGCTCCTGAACGCCGAGGCTGCCGGGCAGTACTACGAGGATGTGGAGGTGCTCGTCACCGGCACCGAGGCGGCTGAGTGGCGGAACGCGGACCTGGAAGGCCGGCGGATGTGGCTGCGCCGCTTCTGGGACATGCGGGCTGCCCGCGGCGGCGTCACACCCGCCGAGCGGATCGCAGAACACTATCGCAGGCTGACTACGGCCCGTGCCCGCTATGTTCGCAATTCGGGACGTGGCACGGACGGCGTCGGGATTCTGCTCGACGGTGAACAGCAGCATGACTTCCCGTTCGACGATCGCGGCATCGTCCTCATCCGGCACGGCGCCCCGCTCAACATCGTCCGGACCGGCCAGCGCGGGACGCTGCCCAACGAGAGCTGGTTCTACAACCTGCCCGGGCAGGGAGGGCAGCTGTTCCACTTCGTAGCGCGGCGCGGCAGTCAGAATTTCTCGCTCGCGCGTGATCTGCTTCAGGCGCTGGACGCCTCACACGGACTCGATGCGGCTCCCCGCGCGAGCGCCATCCTGGCTCTGGTAGGAGACCGCGCGCCCTACGAGCAGCGCTACCAGGCCGTGCTCGGCCGGCTGACACGTCTCATGCAGGCTGCGCCGAACATCGAGCTGTCGAGCACCGAGGTGCGCAGCCTCCTCGAGATGGCCGACGCCGAATACAGACCGGGCGCCCGCGCTGCGATGCAGAGTGATTCATACGCTCGCCGCTACACGGCCGACCTGCCGTACTACTCCGACGTGTTCACGTTCCGCACGCCCGAAGAGCGCACGCACCTGACGGCGGCATTCGCGATTCCCGTCGCGGGCGTCGAGCCGCGGCGGACGGAGAGTGGAGTGGAGTATGCCGTGCGGCTCTCCGTGATCGTCACGGATACGCTGCTGGACGTCGTCACGCGGCGCGACACGCTGCACCGCCTGAGGTTCGCGCGCCCGCTCCGCGCTGATGAGCTGCTCCGCACCAGCCTCTCTCTGCCCGTGCAGCCCTCCGACGACGCGGTCTACCGGCTCGTCGTGGCCGATCCGGCGAGCGGGAACGGCCGACTGGAGCTCGGTTCCAGCAGCATCCGCGACTATGCCGGCTCCGATCTCATGGTGAGCGACATCGTGCTCGCGCACCCTGACTCCGTTGGCGAATGGAGGCGCGGCGACGCCGCGTTCGCGCTCGCCCTGCCACGCCGCTTCGAACAGGAACGGCCGTTCACGGTCTACTACGAGATCTACAACCTTCCCGAGGATGGGCCGTACTCGACGCGCATCGTAGTCGAGCCCGAGGAGGACGGCGGCTTCCTCAGCCGGGTGGGCAGGCTGTTCGGCGGAGGCGGCGCCGTGGTCAACGTACGGTTCAATGATGTCGCGGCACCCGATGCCGACGGTGTCATCGCCGAGACGCGGGAGCTCGCGACCGATCTCGAGCCCGGCACCTACACAATGACGGTGACGATCTCGACGCCGGACGGGGAAACGGCAGTGTCGGAGTCTGTGTTCACGGTGGACGGATGAATCCGTGGCTGATTCAGTGTAAGAAGGGAGATGTGGGGATGATTGGCGATCCGTCGTCGAGGGTCGCCTTCATCCCGGCGGGCGCATGCATCCGGGGGCGCTTCCATAGGACTGTGGGACAACATTCGGGTGCCTCGCACGATGGCCGCCGGGCAGCCGGGTCGGGCAAATGTTCCGACTCCGAAGCCCCAATAACTCCCCAACCGATGCACCTGACGCCGTTGGATTCCGACTTATCGTTGCCTGATAACGCTGAGTCCCCATTGGAGCCTTCGCCGACTGCTCGAATGTGCACTCAGCCGCATATGGCAACGGTAAGTCGGGAGTCACGTCGCGCACCGCCGCGAGTGTGCACATACCGGGGCAAACACAGATGATGCCGGCCGTCGCCGAGAAGCCTGCCGTCAAACAGCTCCACCATCTCCTTGTATCCCCTCATCTCCCTTCTTACACGAAGCCGGCAGCCTCACACGAAGCCGGCAGCCTCACACAAAGCCTGACCCGGCGAGCTCACCCTCCCAGCACGCGCAGCAGTGCACGTGCTTTCGCGAGCGTCTCTTCGTACTCGCGGGCGGGATCGGAGTCGGCGACGATGCCGGCGCCCGCCTGCACATGCGCGACGCCATCCTTCACCACGATGGTACGGATCGCGATCGCAGTGTCCATCGACATGCCCCCGTACGCGAAGTAGCCGACTGCTCCCGCATAGATGCCGCGGCGCACGGGCTCCAGCTCATCGATGATCTGCATCGCGCGGATCTTCGGAGCACCGGATACGGTTCCGGCGGGGAAGCACGCGCGGAACACGTCGATCGCCGACATGCCGTCGCGCAGCTCGCCCTCGACCTGGCTCACGAGGTGCAGCACGTGACTGTACTTCTCGACGCTCATGAATGCCGGCACGCGAACGGATCCGAAGCTCGCCACGCGACCGACATCGTTGCGACCGAGATCGACGAGCATCAGATGCTCCGCGCGTTCCTTGCTGTCGGCGAGCAGGTCCTCTATCAGCGCTGCATCCTGCTCCTCCGAT
>DATABQ010000659.1:0-2255 GCA_036259495.1 Longimicrobiales bacterium
AATTAAACGGATTCATGCTACATCTCCGCGTTTAGAACCAGGAGCGCATGAGCAGTCCGACCAGCAGGACGCCAACCAGACTCAGCGCGTTCAGGCTCAGTGTGAGAGGCCCGATGACGAAAGCTACCGCAATCAGGTCGATGCTCAAAGGCCCCAGGGACGCCGAGACCGCCGTCGTCAGGAACTCCCTGGCCGCACTATCGGGCATGAACAGCACGGCGATCTTCGTCAGCAGCGCCCCTAGAAAAAGCCCCACGACCACCGCCCAGAACATGCGCGGCACAGCTTCGCGTCTGGGGACCATCATCGTACTACACTGTTTCGGACCGGTTCCATGCCCTGCACCCCCACTTAATTGCGTCGCTCCACCACATAGCCAACCGCGGCCTGCAGCGCTTCTGCGCCGGGCCCGGCTGGCAGCCCCAGCAATGCCTCGGCAGCAAGTCGGCCGAATTCGTTCGCGCGGTTACGGGCATACTCCAGGCCACCATTCTCACGGACCAGGCGAGTCACCCGCTCGATGCCCTCATCAGAGGGTACCGGATCGGCGAAGAACTGTTCGACCTCGCGGCGCGCGTCGCCGGGCATCTCGCTCAGTGCGGCGATGAGCGGGAGCGTCACCTTGTGCTCGCGGAGGTCCTGGCCGGTCGGCTTGCCGACCATCGCCTCCGACTCCGTATAGTCGAGCAGGTCATCGACGATCTGGAAGGCCATGCCGAGCGAGTGGCCGAACCGCGCGAGCGCAGTCCGGTGCGCATCGTCCGCGAGTGCGGCTCCGAGCTCGCACGCGGCCGACATCAGCGATGCGGTCTTGCTGCTGATCAGTCGTTCGTAGTCCTGCTCGCTGAACTGCAGCGCATCGCAGGATGAGAGCTGCCGCAGCTCACCGACGCTCATGTCGTTGGCTGCCCGCGAGAGCACCGCGATGAAATCGACGCGACCGGTATCGGCGAGCGCGCTGATGGAGCGACTGTAGAGATAGTCGCCCATGATGACAGCCGTCTGGTGGTTCCAGAGAGCGTTGACCGTCGGCATCCCGCGACGCAGCACCGAATGGTCTACGGCGTCATCGTGCACGAGGGTGGCGAGGTGAACCAGCTCGACGATCGCCGCGAGCGTTACCGCGCGCGGGTCCGTGCCGCCGCTCACCCGATGCGACAGCAGCAGCAGCGTCGGCCGGAACAACTTTCCGCGAGCCCAGAGCAGGTGATCATTCACCTCTCCGATCGCGGGGAAATCCGACATGACGATGCGGCGCAGCTCATCGACCACGCGCTCCACATCCTCGCGGACGGGATGCTGAATCTCGGACAGCTTCGGCGTTTGCGTGCGCAGCATGTGAGCCTTGGACGCAGGACATTCTGGAACGGCCGCAAAGCTACGGCGCGTTCGAAAGCCTGTCAAAGGCGCGCAAGCCTGTCGGTTACATCGCCGAAGTTGATGTCCATTCCGAGCACGCGCTCGTACGCATCACGAGCCTGGTCGCGTTGCCCCATCGCTTCATACGCCCGGCCGAGATGGTAGTACACGCCGAGCAGCTCGAGCTCGTCGTCGAACTTCATGGTGAGTGCGCGGCTCAGCACCTTCTCTGCAATGTTGAACTGCTCCTTCTGGAGGAAGCACTGCCCCAGCTCCTCGTACACTCTCAGACGCATGTGACCGGCGCGGAGTGCGATCTGGAACTCGCCAATGGCCTCGTCGATCAGGCCCATCTCCTTGAACGCGAGCCCGAGGTCGTAATGCGCCACCGCGTCCTCCGGCGGCAGATGCTCGTGCACCTTCGACTTGAACTGGCTGAGCAGCTCCGCGAAATCGCGATCCTCGTCTCCGGTCGGGGCAGTCTCCCGCACGCGGAATCGCGTGGATTCCTCTTCCTCATCGCCGGTGATGAACGCACCGAGGTCGATGTACTCCTCGCCGCCGGCTGACGGCGCCGGCCGGTCGGTCCCTGCCCGCGGCGCGGCTGCCATCTCCTGCGCGGCGGACTCGGCCTGCGTGACCTCCGTTTCCACATCTTCCACCGATCCGGACGGAGCGCTGCCCTGCTCTGCCGTGTCGGCGTCCGACCCGGCAGCGTTCAGCGCGGCCTCGTCCGCGGTGGAGTCGCCGAACGCCTCCTCTTCGGCTGCATCCGGCTCGTCATCGGCGATTGAGTCGAGCCAGTCCGATTCCACCGGCTCTGATGGTGGCGCCGTGCTTCTGCCCATTCCGGCCAGATGCGCAGCGAGCCCGAGCGGGTCATCGTCTTCCGCTTC
>DATABQ010000660.1:0-2695 GCA_036259495.1 Longimicrobiales bacterium
GTTCACGCGCCGCCTGCGTGAACACCGGCCGTCACAGCTCCCGTGAGCCCGGCGCGCGCGCGTCGCCGGTGACGGTTCTGCGCGGGTCGCCCGACGTCGTGCCGCGATGATCGACCGCTGAGCCCCGTGCGTCCCCGGTCCCCTCCTCGAGCTCCACGAGTCGCTCCAGCCTGCCGTTCACCCGCCCGAGCAGGATCCGCGCAGCTCTGACGTCGTGATTCGATTCGACCAGCATGACGGCCAGGTCACCAGCGCCCCATAGGAAGCCGGCAAACACGATGAGTCTCGTGGCCTCTATGAGGAGCGTCCCGAGCGCGGCGGCGCCGTCCTGCTGCAGACCGATGATCATCTCGGCGATGAGCATGAAGATGAGCAGCAGCGCGAGCGCCTTGAACAGCTTCGCGATGTAGCGCAGACCTTCGTGCGGCTCGAGATCGTCATCGCGAACGCGCGCGCTGGGCGGTCCGACGGCGGCATCGGGCTCGTGCCGGCGATTGTCTCTCTCCTGCTGGGTCTCTGCCATTGGCTCTCCTTGCGTAGGTGTGCGCTACCAGCGCGCGCGGTAGCCGCGCGTGTCGGTATGCACAAAGCCGGCGTGCGCGCCGGTAGGCGCGTAGAGGCCGAGTCCACCGACGAGGTCGGGGTGCTGCGCCTCGACGCGCTCCCCGGCCTCGATCATGACGCGCCCATCGTCTACATCGACGGTGCCGTCGCCGTTCAGGTCATCCATCCGCCCATCGCCATCATTGTCGACGAACCAGTCCATCGCATCGCCGTACATGTGACGCGACAGCGCGCCGCGGCCAGCCGTATTGCCGCCCCCTGCATTGTAGCTCGGCGTACGGAACCCGCTGATGACGCCGACCCGCTGCACGGGCGTGCCGCTGCGGTTCAGCTCATCGATCGTCAGCTCCAGCTTGTCGAGCAGACGCGGTGAAACGAGGACGTACTTCGGCCACACGTTCTCCTGCCCCTTCGTCAGGAAATGCCGCAGCAGGAAATGACGCGACACCGGCACATCCAGGTTTTCGGGTGTGACGCGGACCAGGCCGCGCGGCGCTCGGTACGCCTCGGAGCGCGGCGTGCCGCCCGTCTCGTTCGGCCACGTGCCGATCAGGTACTCACCGATTCGGCCGCTCCGCTTCTCTGACAGGGGCACCATCGAGAGCACCGTCAGATCCGGTACGCGTCGAACCGCGCCGCGAGTGCGCAGCAGCACGTTCCATATCCCCGGCGGAGGTGCGCTGTCTCCCGGCACGACGCTGTCGCCGTCAGCAGTCACGTATTCGATGGAGACATCGCCTTCCAGCGAGTCCGGCAGCACGGGATCCTCACCCGGCTCGACAACCACCACCCGCACGTCGCCGCTCGTGCCGCCGAAGTTCGTGGCCTCGGCGAGGCGGCGCAGCGCGGCATCGAACAGGTACGGCGCCGGCACGGGTGCGTCCGGGGACAACGGGTTCGCCATGACGCGGGCGAGCCCCGGCCGCGGTGCGCCCGTCGAGACGCTGTGCACGATGGCCACGACCCACCCGGCTGCGAACGCAAGCAGCACCGCGTACATGCCCGCGTCGAACCAGGGGCGCCGGGGCGGTACCCGCGAGGGGTCATCACCTGCACTCCGTCTCCGTCCCGGAGGGATCGGCTGATTCCTGTCCACGCGGCCGGGTCATTCATCATCCGTGCCGCCGCACGCAACTGGCATGCACGGTGCACTGCAGGTCCGGACAAACTCGAACCAGGATGGGCTGCATGCGGGGACTGCTGAGGGCGCTGCTCGCGGGGTGGGGTGCGAAGAAGATGGGCGGCGGATGCATCAGCACCATCGTCATCTTCATAATTCTGTATTTCGTGCTGCGCGCCATAGGAATTTGACGCGGCGGGCGCCGGCTTCAGTTGCTGAAGCCGGCCTCCGCGAGCAGGATCAGCAGCGCACGCTGGGCTGCGCGCCACGACTCGCGATCGAGCCACCATTCACCGGGCGCGTGCGTCTGGCCGCCAACGCCGCCGCGGCCGATCGTGATGGCAGGGATCCCGAGCGAGATCGGGATGTTCGAGTCGGTGGATGAGGATCCCAGCCGCGGCTCGACACCCGTCCATCGCGTGACAGCCATGGCGCGGTCCAGCAGCGGCGTGCCGGGTGCGGTGACGCCCGACGGCCGGTCGCCGACCAGGTCGACGGAGACCGTGAGCGGCTCGCCTTCGCGCACGATCGCATTCTGCTCGATGAGCGCCCGCTGCATGGTCACGCGGAAGATCGAGTCGATCGCGAGCAGTCGCGTCTGATCCTGCGAGCGCATGTCGACCTCCGCCCACGCCTCGAAGGGAATCGAGTTGACGGACGTGCCGCCGCCGATCCGGCCGACGCTGTAGCTGGTGCGGGGGCCGGGCTCCGCCGTGAAGCGCGCGGCCACCGTGTCGAACATGAAGATCGCGCGACTGAGTGCATGGGCGGGATTGCCCGTGCCGAACGCTCCCCACGAATGGCCGCCGGGGCCGCTGAACGTCACGCGGTAACGGCGGGAGCCGAGCGCCTCGTTCGTGATGCCGGCCGCTGAGCCGCCATCGACCGCGATGAACGCATCGATGCGCGGACCCCCCTCGCGGAACAGGTGCTTGACGCCGCGCAGGTCGCCGAGACCCTCTTCACCGACCGTGCCGATGAACAGCAGGTCGGCATCCGTCCGGACGTCGG
>DATABQ010000661.1:0-6331 GCA_036259495.1 Longimicrobiales bacterium
GCGTCGAACGGGCGCGCAGTCGCGTTCGCCGCGCTCATGTCGTTGTCCGCACTGCTGCCGAGCTCGTGCACACCTCCCGCGGCGCCCGCGCTCCCGCTCCAGCCGGAGGATTTCACGTTGCGGGGCGTGCCGGCGGACGTCGACTCGGCAGAGATCCGGATGTCGTTCGGCGGTCCTGACACGATCATCGAGTCACCCAATCCGTTTGCCGACAGCGTGCCTATGACGACGTGGGTGTACGATGGCTTCGAAGTGAGGTTCGCCGGTCCTGCATCGCCGGTCGGCTACATGATACTGGCGCCGGGCGAACGCACCGCGCGGGGGCTGACCGTCGGGGATCCCGCGCGGCTCATGCTCGAGCTCTACGGCGAGCCGACCACACGCTTCGAGCCGAGCTGGACGTACACCGACACGACCCATCCAACCGCGCTCCGAGTCATTGACGCTGTCGTTCAGACGGACACGGTCCGGCGCATCTACCTCGGCTGGGCGCTCGAGTGAGCGGACTGCTCTCTCACGCGCCGGATCACCACACCTTCGCGCAGCCGGTCGACGATATCCATTCCGCGCGTCACGACGCCAAACACCGTGTACTCGTGATCGAGCCGCACGTTGTCGATGAGGTTGATGAAGAACTGCGCGTCGCCCGTATCTCTCCCGCGCGTCGATAAACCGACCGTGCCGCGCCAGTTCGGAACGCCGAGCTCGTCGCGGGTGAAGGGGCCGTCCCCGCTGTATTCGTTGGCGCCGGGGCTTCCGCCCTGGACGACAAAGTTCGGCACCACGCGGTGGACGGTCAGACCGTCGAAGTAGCCGGTCCGCGCGAGCCGCGCGAACCGCGCAGCGTTGGTGGGCGCGTCGAAGGGGAGCAGCCGGATCTCTATCTCACCACCATCCTCTATTTCCAGGACGAAAGCAGTCGCGGCCAGGCCCGCGGCTTCGGCGAACGTGGGCACTGGCAGCCGTTCCAGCGGAACAGGCGCTGCAGCCGGGCGGGTTCCGGTCCACGCATCGATGACGGCCGCCGCGCGCTCGGCGATGACTGGGTCGAAGTCGGTGAGATAGGGTCGCACGCGATCAGCGAGCGCCGCGCTGCCCAGCTCCCGGATCCGCTCCAGCAGCGCCACGCGGCCATCGCGGGACGTTTCGCGGCGCAGCGCGCTCACACGATCCAGCGCATCCAGCAGCCGGTCCGCCGCTTCGGGCAGAGTGCTGCCCTCGAGCGCTGCTGCCGCGGCCATGAGCAGCTCACTCTCGTCGCTGGAGAGTTGCGCGATGTAGACCGTGTCGGCCGCATGCCCGATGACGGCAGCGAGTCCTGCTGTGGCTGCCGTCCTGACGTTCGGGTGCGGATCACGTGCCAGCTGCTGGAGCAGCGCAGTGTCGGCCGCTGCGGCCGCGGCGCGCGCTGCGTACGTGCGCGCGAAGGCGCTCCGGTGCATAGCCAGGTCACGCCCGCGGACCCCTGCGCGCACCGGATTTACGGCGGCGAGCGCGACGACGGCGTGAGCAGCGCGGTGCCAGCTGTCCGTCTGCGCGCTGACTGCCGCGAGGCTGTCGAGCAGCGTCGCTGGAGCCTCGGCACGGCATACGGATCCGAGCAGGTCGATCGCGAGGATCGACACGTGCAGGCTGCTATCGCGCACCGCGGCCAGCACGGGCTCACAGCCGCGGGTCTCCGCAAGCCGTGCTGCACGCATCCGCAACGCCTCGTAACGCACCACGGAAGACCGGTCCGACTCCGCACGTTCGATGATCAGGCGGAACGCAGCGGCGTCGGCGAGCGTTCCGGCTGCGGCGACCGCGAGCGTTCCGGCTGCGGCGACCGCTTCGCGCCGGACGAACGGCGACGGATCATCAAGCGCGGCCCTGAGCGTCGCCGCATCGGCCGCGCGGACGAGCGCCAGCGTCGCCACTGCCAGCGAGCGTTCCCGCGTGTTGCGCAGTGCGGATCCCGGGTCGGATGACGCTCTTCCGGCGGAGGGGTGGTCGAGCGCGACCTCCCGCAGAGCGTCGGCTGCCGTACTGGCGACTGCTTCGCGCGCGGCGGATTGTCGCGCGAGGAAATAGAAGCCCCGCAGCACCCCCAGCCGCGCGACATCATCGAACGCCAGGAACGGGGTCAACCGTGCTGCGACCGATCGGGCAGCGTCCGCGTCGGCGGCCAGCCGACCGAGCGTCTCCGCCATCGCGCCTGCGGACGTGGAGCCTGCGCCCGGCTCCGGCAGCGCCTCGAGCAGCGCCTCCCGTGCTGCTGCCGCTCCGGAACGCCTGCTTACATCCCCGAGCGCATGTGCCGCGGCCGCACGCACACTGTCGCTGGGATCACGTAACAGCGGAATGATCATCGACGCCAACTCCGGCCGCTCGCTGCGGCCGAGCCCGCGCACGGCCGTCGCACGGAGCAACGTGCTGCCTGAGCCGAGCGCGTCGCGCAGAGTCTCGAGCTGTTCCGCTGTCGCGATGCGTGCGTCCTCCGACGCGATCAGCTCCTGCCACGCCGCCGCCACCTCCGGCGTGACCCTCGGCGCAGGACCCGGCATGCCCTGCTGTGACAGCCCGGCTCCGCACCCGGTCGTGAGGATCAGCGCGGCAATCGCGGGAGCACGCATCATCACCGCACAGGATCGAAAATGCGTCATACGCATCATCACCGCACCCGGTCGAATGGGACGCCACGGCCCTGCATGTCAGCCAGCCAGTTCCGCCAGAAACGCGCGGCCGTAGCGCTCCAGCTTCGCCGGACCGACGCCGGTGACGCCGAGCAGCTCCTCCTCGCTCGCCGGCCGCACCTCCGCGATCGCCTTGAGCGTCGCATCACTGAACACGATATATGCGGGAACACCCGCTTCGTCGGCGAGTCGCTTGCGCAGCGTGCGCAGGCGATCGAAGAGCTCCACATCGACGATCGATGCATCATCCCCGATGACGGTTCGCCGTGGATGTGCCTTCATGCGGGACCCGCGATGAGCAGCGACGGACGCGGCGGCGATCGCTTCGACCGTCTCTCCCGTGCATACGTCGCAGGATGCGCCGCAGGCGTCCAGCGCCTCATCGAAGTAGCGCAGGATCATGCTGTGGCGGCACTCGTTCCTCTCGAGCTGATCGTACAGCGACGTCGTCGCGCGCCAGCGCCCATGTCGCACTGCCGGATCCGGGATTCCATCCAGGAAGCGCTCGTGCATCTTGGCATCGGCCCAGGAGTAGAACAGCCAGCAGTCGGACGGCAGCCCATCGCGCCCGGCCCGTCCGATCTCCTGATACCACGACTCGATGTCCTTCGGCATGTCGCGGTGGATGACGAACCGGACGTTCGACTTGTCGATACCCATCCCGAACGCGATCGTCGCGACGACGACATCGACGTCATCGCGCGCGAACGCCTCCTGATTGCGCGCACGCTCCTGATCCGGCAGACCCGCGTGGTACGGCAGCGCGCGGACGCCCTGTGCACACAGGAACTCGCACGTCTGGTCCACCGCCTTGCGGGACAGGCAGTAGATGATGCCGCTCTCGCCACTGTGCTCGCGCACCAGCGCGAGCATCTCCGCGCGCGTGTTGCCACCCTGCCCCTTCTTCCGAACGCGGACGTGCAGGTTCGAGCGGAAGAACGATCCCTTGTAGCCGGCCGGCTTCACCATTCCGAGCTGCCGCACGATGTCGCGCGCCACTGGGCGGGTCGCCGTGGCGGTCAATGCGAGCACCGGCACGTCCAGCTCTTCGCACAGCCCTTCGAGCCGGCGGTATGACGGTCGAAAATCGTGGCCCCACTGGCTGATGCAGTGCGCTTCGTCCACGACCAGCAGAGACAGCGGACAGCCGCGGACGAAGTCGCGGAGCGAGCCGTCCAGCGCCTCCGGCGCCAGGTAGACCACCTCGAGCTCGCCGCGTCGCAGCGCGCCCAGCCGGCTGCGCCGCTCTTCGAAATCGATCGCGGAGTTGATCGAGGTGGCGCGGAAACCGAGCCCCTGGAGCGCGTCGACCTGGTCCTTCATGAGCGAGATGAGCGGCGACACGACCAGCACCGTGCCGTCCAGCACGCGCGCCGGGATCTGGAACGTCAGCGACTTGCCCGCCCCCGTAGGCATGACGGCTATGCAGTCACGTCCGCCGAGGACGGCCTCGATCACCTCCGCCTGCCCGGGGCGGAACGTGCTGTAGCCGAACACATCGCGGAGGACGCCATACGCGACGTCCAGTTTTCCATCACTCACGCTCAGTTTGCCCCCGACATCAGAAACTCACGAGTGGCGCGCGACACGCCGATGCGCTCCACGCTGCCTTTGCGATGGACGGTCTCGAGGGGATCGGCATCGAAGCGGAGCGTGCCGACGAGCACCGCGCCGAGCTCCAGCAGCCGCTCCTCGGCTGCGCTCTCATGCGCCGCCATCACGCAGCGCCCGGCCAGCCAGAAGATGCCCGCAGGGTGACCGACGCCCGCGGTCCAGTTGATGTCGTCCTGGTAGTATTCGAGTCCGGGATCTTCCGGTTTGCGGCCATTACTCTTCATGACTTCGCTGCTGTACGGGTAACACTCCGTGAAGATAACGCCGATCGACCGTGACGCGACATGCGCAGATGGGCGCCTGCGCAGGAGATGGGGGCCGCACCGGCGGCACTGGAAGCTGCCGGTTCTTGTCACCGGAACGTCGCGGCGCTACGCTCGTCACGAGCCTGACCACGAGGAGACAACATGGCCTACGACAGCCGCCCGGATCCGGGCGAATACAACGCGTACTACGACCGCTACGTCGCGCTCGTTCCGGCGGGCGACATCATCGCGCTGCTCTCCGTTCAGATCGATGACACGATCGCGCTGCTGCGTGACATCTCGGAGGAACAGGCGCTGCACGCGTATGCACCCGGCAAGTGGTCGATCAAGACGGTCCTGGGCCACATCATGGACGCGGAGCGCGTCTTCATGCAGCGCGCTCTGCGATTCGCGCGCGGCGACGACACGCCGCTGCCGTCGTTCGATGAGAATGCGTACGCGCAGGCAGGCGGGTTCAACGCACGGCCCCTGGCCAGCCTGATCTCGGAGCTGATGGCTGTACGTCGTGCGACTATCGCGCTGCTGGCCGGACTCCCGCCGGAAGCGTGGGAGCGGAAGGGCGTCGCGAGCGACCATCCTGCCAGCGTGCGCGCTCTCGCCTGGATCACGGCCGGACACGAACTGCACCACCGCCAGATCCTCGCGCAGCGCTATCTGTCCGCGTCGCCGCAGTTGTAGATGGACCTCACTCCGGAGAGCTGGACTCCACCGGCTGGCTGGACTCCACCGGCTGGCCGGACGCCGCCTCGCCGGACTGCGTGTGGCCGGACTCTACCGGGTGGCCGGCCTCCGCCCACTTGCCGAAGCCGCCGGCGACGTTGACCACATCCGTGATGCCGTGCGCGGCGAGGAGTGAAGTCGCGATCGCGGAACGTCCTCCACCCTGGCAGTGGACGGCGATCGGCCTGTCGCGCGGGATCTCGTCGATGCGCTCCGCCAGATGCCCGAGCGGGATGTTCGGCACGCCCGGGATGTGCCGGGATTCCCACTCACCCGCGCCGCGTACGTCGATCACCGTGACATCGCCGGCGTCGTAGCGGGCGCGCAGCTCGGCAGGCGTGATCTCGCCCAGCTTCTCGAGATTCCCGCCCGCCGCCGCATACGCGCGCAGCGCATCCTCGGTAAAATACCCGGCGATGCGATCGAGGCCGATCATCGCCAGATCGCGTGCTGCCTGCCCGATCGACTCTTCGTCAGCCGCGCTGACCAGCAGATGCACGTCCCGGTCGTAGGGTATCAGCCAGCCCGCCCACGTCGTGAACGACCGGTTGAACGGTATGCTCAACGTGGCGGGCGCATGACCGGCGCGGTATGCCTGCCACTTCCTCATGTCCACTACGAGTGCGCCACTGCGGAGCACTCGCTCGAAGGAGTCCGGCGACTCCCGCGCCGGCGGCTCCAGTGCACCGAGCACGCGCGGCCCTTCACGGTTGATCCGCTTCATCTCCGCGAAGTATTTCGGTGGCTCCGGCTGCCCCGCGAGCACCGTGGCGATGAACTCGTCCTCGCTCGTTGCCGAGAAGGCCCAGTTGAAGAGCTTCTCGTAACCGAGAGTGGTCGATGGCACGGCGCCGAGTGACTTGCCGCACGCCGAGCCCGCGCCGTGTCCGGGCCAGAGCTGAATCCAGTCGGGCAGGTCACGAATGCGCTGCACCGACGCGTACAGCTGGCGCGCGCCCGCCTCCATTGTGCCTGCAACGCCCGCTGCCTTCTCCAGCAGGTCCGGGCGGCCGACATCCCCGACGAACACGAAATCGCCGGTGAACACACCCATCGGCT
>DATABQ010000662.1:0-9594 GCA_036259495.1 Longimicrobiales bacterium
TCGCCGACGCGTCCTTCCAGCTCAATCCGGGCGAACGCTACGGCCTCGTCGGCGAAGAGCACGCGCGCCCCGAACTGCATCGTAAGGTTCGAGACTGATATCATGCCTCGAATCTAACGGAATTCGGCCGTGCGGTCAGGCCGGACGCGGAACCCATCCTGCAGATTGGCCTCTCCGCTCAGCGATATGTCCCCTGGCGCAGTTCTCGTGGCGCCGCAGAGGGACCTTTGCATGCGCGCAGGGGCCAATCTGCAGGATGGGTTCCGCGTCCGGCTTCACATGACGATCAGGCGCGCGACCTTCCATGACCCGTCCTCGAGCAGTCGCCAGACCGTTTCCACCTGGCCCGACTGGTCACCTTCCGCACCCCGGATCAGGTAGTCTCCGCGCTCCCTGACCTCGTCCTCTCCGATCACGAATCCGGATGCACCGACGGTGATCGCGTCCATCGTGGCGAACACGCTGCTGAGCCAGTCACGGACGGACGTGCGACCGGCAATGATCTCACCCTGGAGGTCCACAGCCCCGTTCTCTGTGAAGTTCGCAGCTGCGGCGGCAGCGTCGAGGCCGGTGAATGCAGCCGAGAAACTCGCGCGCGCACTACGGAGCGCCTCCGGCAGCGCGGTGGTGTCCTGCGTTTCCTGCGCGGCGAGCGGGCTGCTCAGTCCGAGAAATACGAGGAGCGCAAGCGACCTGATCGATCGGGCGTAGCGGGTGAGTTCGCCGTGCATGGGGAGCCTCCGTGAGTTGTGTGCCCGAGGTGAGCGCGGCCGCGCAGCTATCGAATGATGCAGCTATCGGATGATGTCGGTCGGCAGAAGCAAGTTAGGCGCGCGCAAGCCTCCTGTCGATTCTGCTGTCCCTCGTTCGACGCATATTCAGAGGCCGGAAGGAAGCCGGTCCCAGAACCCTGTAGACGAGGAGGCAGTGATGCGGTTCATGGTGATCGTCAAGGCGGACAAGGACTCCGAATCTGGTGTGATGCCGTCGGAGGAGATGCTGAGGGATATGGGCAATTTCAACGATGAGCTGGTCAAAGCGGGCGTGATGCTGGCGGGCGAGGGGCTGCACCCGAGCTCCAGGGGCGCGCGGATCAGGTTCTCCGGCTCGCAGCGGACGGTGATCGACGGACCGTTCGCCGAGACGAAGGAGCTGGTCGCCGGGTTCTGGCTGATCCAGGTCAAGTCGCTGGATGAGGCGATTGAACTGATGAAGCGTGCCCCCATGGGCGGTGACACCGAGCTCGAGATCCGGCAGGTCTTCGAGGCGGATGACTTCGGCGAGGAGTTCACACCGGAGCTGCGCGCGCAGGAGGACCGTCAGCGCGCGGAGATGGAGGCCAGGAAAGCCTGAGGATCGGCGCGCACCGGCGTCCGCTTCGGCGCCAACCGGTGTGCGCTCTGAGGATCGGCGCCGCGGCTTGCAGGCACGGCCGCGGCGGCTTCATCTTCAGGTGTGACCAGGAATGATGTACACCGTGCTATAGACGCGGTATGGAGAATCGAGTCCGCACGGCTGATTGCGGGGCTGGCCCGCATCGTCGGGGACATCGGTGTGGCCGAGGACCTCGCGCAGGATGCGCTCGTCGCTGCGCTCGAGCGGTGGCCGGAGACGGGCGTTCCGGATAAACCGGGCGCCTGGCTCATGGCCACTGCCCGGCACCGTGCGATCGATCACCTCCGGCGGAAGACACGGCTGACACAGAAGCACGAGCAGCTCGGGCACGAGCTGGAAGAGAAGCAGATGAGGGTCCCTGACCTGGATGCGGCCATCGACGATCCCATCGGGGACGATCTGCTTCGTCTCGTGTTCACTGCGTGCCATCCGGTACTGTCGACCGAAGCGCGCGCAGCGCTGACACTCCGCATGATCGGCGGACTCACTACCGAGGAGATCGCTCGCGCATTCCTCGCTCCCACTGCGACGATCGCTCAGCGCATCGTCCGCGCGAAGAAGACGCTCGCGAAAGCAAAGGTGCCGTTCGAGGTGCCGCGCGGTGATGACCTTGCCGCACGCCTCTCATCGGTGCTGGAAGTCATCTACCTGATCTTCAATGAGGGCTATTCCGCCACGGCCGGCGATGACTGGCTGCGCCCCGCCCTCTGCGAAGACGCGCTCCGCCTCGGAAGGATCGTGGCGGAGCTCGCTCCGGAAGAGCCGGAGGTCCATGGCCTGGTCGCGCTCATGGAGATCCAGGCGTCACGGCTGCGCGCTCGCGTCGGACCGGGCGGTGAGCCCGTCCTCCTTCTGGACCAGAACCGCGGCCGGTGGGACCAGATCCTGATCCGGCGCGGCCTCGATGCGCTCGCGCGTGCGGAGGGTCTCGGCGGCGCGCTCGGTCCTTATGCGCTGCAAGCCGCGATAGCTGCGTGTCATGCACGCGCGAGGAGTCCTGAGGAGACCGACTGGGCGAGGGTCGCGCAGCTCTACACACTGCTCGCGCGAGTTGCACCGTCGCCCGTGGTGGAGCTGAACCGCGCCGTCGCACTCGGCATGGCCGCAGGCCCGGAAGCCGGCCTCGCCGCGGTCGACGCCATCGCCGGCGAACGCGTGCTCGAATCCTACCACCTGCTGCCGGCCGTTCGCGGTGACTTCCTGACGAAGCTCGGTCGACATGGTGAAGCGCGCGCCGAGTTCGAACGCGCTGCGTCACTCACGCGGAATGCACGCGAGCAGAGCCTCCTGCTGGAACGGGCGACGGCCTGCACACCGCCAACGCCCGACTGAGGCGCAGCCGGGTACCTGTCTGTGCCCGGTGCGCGTGGAGGGCTACTCCGGCAGCGGGCAGCTGAGCCTGGAGAGTAGCGGCCGCGCATCGCTGTTTTCCGCTTCACTGCTGAGCCAGACGGTGCCGTCCGCGTTGACCGCGACGCCCTCACCCTGCGGCTCACCGAGCGATCGCAGATCGATTGGCGCTGTTGTCGTGTCGGATCCCCGCAGCAGAGATTCGGTGGTGTAGATGAACAGGGATCCGTACGTCCGCAGCGCGATATGCCGACCGTCCGGACTGGCCGCGGCTCCGGTCACGAGATCCGTCCGCTCGCGCGGCTGTGCGATCGCCTGGCGCACCAGCTCCAGCACGACGTCCTCGTCGCCGCGCCGCGCCGCAGGATAGCGATACAGCGATACCGGACCGTCATCGCCCTTCGTCACGATGTACATATCTCCACCGGGCAGCACGAACAGCGACTCCGCGTTGTGCGGTCCATCGGGATAGCGTGCATGCAGCGCGCGCGCCGATGCACTGGCGCCGTCTCTCAGTTCCGGCTCCGGCACCTCGTGGATCGTGATGCTCTCACGTTCGCCATCGTTATCGCCTATATCCGCGATGTAGAGACATGTACCGGACGCACACGGAGCGGCTTCAATGTCCTCCCAGTCGATGGGCTGTGCACCCGTCACCGTTACGTGAGCGCGCAGCGTCCCGGCGGCATCGATTGCATAGATCACGGCGTCGTTGCCGCGATCGTTGTGCGTCCATAGCACCTGCGGTTCGCGGCCGCTCATCGCCAGACCGCTCGTCTCGCGTACATCATCTGGCAGCTGCCTCGGCGCTTGCACGGTGTGACACATCTCGATCGATGGCGAGCCCCGATGCTCCGCGGCGCCCTCGGTCGAGCATGAGGGACACAGCATGACCGGGAATGTCAGCAGCAGGGTGTGCAGCATGTCTCGCCTCATCTGTCGCAGTTGCACTGTACGTGTGGAGCATTGAACCGTAGCGGGCGTTCATGCACCGTCCGCGCCACGCGCAATCGCGCGGCACTCACCTTGCCCTGTGGACGACGACTCTACTGAGGAGGCGCACACTTGAACGTTGATGACAGGACCGCCTGGGCTGCATTTGCCGCAGGCGCGGCCATGCTGGGCGGCGCGGCCGTGCGGCAGGGACTGCAGCAGGCATGGAAGCTGGCGAAGCACGAGGATCCGCCACTCGACCCGAGTGCGAGTGACGTTCCATGGCGCGAGGCCATCATCTGGACGGTGGCGACGGGAGCGCTCGTCGGGCTGGGGCGCCTGATCGCGCGACGCGGGGCCGCCGCTGGATGGGAGCGACTCACGGGAGGAGCGCCACCCGTGTGACCGCGGTTGCCGCCCGCGGGTCGCATCGGTAGCGTCATGCGCTAACACGATGCGCGCTCAAACCGGAATCTGCGGTTCAGTCAGTGACCATCAGAGACAGCAGTGAAGACGCTCCACGGCCGGAACGCCCGATAGCCATCACCCCGGCTGGCATCGCCGGCACAATCGTCCTCGCCGTCGTCGTCGCCGTATGCATCCGCCTCGGCTTCTGGCAACTGGCCCGCCTCGAGCAGCGCCGAACAAGCAACACGGCAGTCGCAGCGCGCCTCGACCAGCCGCCCATGGGCGATATCGCCGCGCTCACCGACACCACGGGACTCTCGTACCGCGTCGCCGCTGCGAGCGGGCGCTATGACAACGAGCGATACCTGGTACTCCCCGGCCGCAGCTTCAAGGGCGTGCCCGGCGTCTATCTCCTGATGCCGCTGCGACTGGATGGCCGCTCGGATGCCGTGCTGGTCAATCGCGGATGGGTGCCTTCGCCCGATGCCGCGACGATCAACGCGCGCGACTTTGCTGTCACCCGCCCCGTCAAAGTGCAGGGACTGGTGCTGCCGTTTCCCGGTCGTGAGCAGTCGCTCGCGCAACGCGAGAGTCCCGCCCGGACCGACACGTTCATGCACGTGCTCTACAGGATCGATGAGAACGCACTGCGTGCCCAGTTCCCCTATCCAATGCTCGATGTGATGCTCCAGAGGATTGGCGCGCCGGGCGAGCCCCGGTATCCAACTGCCCTGCCACCGCCGCCACTGGATGAGGGGCCGCACCTCGGTTACGCGATCCAGTGGTTCAGCTTTGCACTCATTGGAGTGATCGGGTGGTTCGCACTGGTGCTGCGGCAGCGCATGCCGCGCGCCGGGACGGCCGCTGCTCTCGCGGCGCTCGCCACCTTCGCGATGCCGTCGGCGGGCTCGGCGCAGCTCCGCCCTCTCGATCCTCTCGAGTGGCGCGTGTTCGACCAGGGCGTGGTATTCGTCGGCGGGATCGGCGGAGGTGTGCTTCTCGACCACCCTGCGCCGCTGGCGGGCACGAGGGGTACGCTCCTGGAGATCGGCAGCTACTCGCTGGCGTACCGCTCGTCGCGTATCGCGATCGAGCTCGGAGGCACTGCGCTCTGGCGCCTCACCGAGAACGATTCGACACAGCCTGCCGTCGCCGTAGTGGAGCCTGCGGACGGTGTGCGGCAGGATGCGGGGCCGGCATTCGCGTCCACTGCAGTCCGGGTTTCGCCGGATTCCTGGCCCGTGGACCTCGTGCTCCGGTTTGGTGGGACGATTCCCACCACATCGAACGAGAGCGGCCTGGATCGCGACCGCACGGACTTCTTCGCGCTGTTCGGTGTTCGCTACCGTAGGAAGGGACTGACGCTGACGGCGGAGAACGGCGTCGGTATCAACGGTACCATGCGTCCCGGCCTGCCGCAGTCTGACGTCTGGACGTACGCGTTTGGCGCGACGTACGACCTGTACCCGATCGTTCTGGCGGCCGACTTCGTCGGGAGGCAGGATGGCCACTCGTACGTAATCCGCGGTAACGAGGACATTCGCGAGCTGCGCGCCGGATTCGATCTCGGCCGCGCGCGCTGGCTGCGCGTGCGCTACATCCGCGGCATGGCAGAAGACGCTTCGCCTGCGCACGGCCTCCGCATCAGTGCGGGACTGCTGTTGACGGACGGAAAATGATCAGGTCGGGAAATTGGGGTGGCTGTGTACCTGCCGCGCCTGCCAGAGGTGCCGGCGCGCGTGTGCCAGGTTCATGGCGAATACCTGGCCCAGTGTAAATCGCAGCACGGGGGCGAACGGCGACCGCATCCGCGCATGCCGCAGCGACAGCCCGTCGGCGGCGAGGATGAAGGTGTTCAGACGTGCCATCTCGGCCTCGAACTCCCGCACCACCGGCTCCCGATCGAGATCCTCTGCCGGCTCGACGCTGCGCTTCGTCCGGATCCGCAGACGCGGCGGCGGCTCCATGCTCCGCACGACCCAGCGGGAGAACCAGCCCTCGCGGTATGGCCGGGACGTCGCCGCGCGCGAACGCGACTCAGTGAGCATTCGCTCGATCTCTGCCTGGTAGAGCTGAAGAGTACGGGTGATGTGCTCGAGACATTGCCCGACGGACCAGCGCCGGGGCCCGGGCCGCCAGTTGAACTGTTCCGGCGTCAATCCTTCCGTGAGAGCGCGCGCATCCACGACAATCTCGTCGAGCTGCTCGATCAGACTGCCGATAAACCGGTCGGTCACCTGCACCGTCGATCCGTCGCTGACCATGCGAACTCCTGCTGCTGTGGTGAACCAGGACGGTCCCCGTCCCGGGCTCCTGCCGGATCTCCGATCCGCGCTCGTAAGGGACCTGGTCCGCCGTCAACGATGTCGAAAGCGACCGACGTCGCGCAACCGCCCCCCTCCCTGACGCCCCTGCCGGCGCTTACCTTCACGCCATGAGCAGAATGCCGCCGCTCCGGATCTCCTGTCCCGCCTGGGTCGACGAGGTAATCGACTGGGACCCCGCATACGCCGGGGACGAAGCGCGAATGCGCGTCGCGCTGGCCTGCGCACGCGAGAACGTGCTGCGGGAGACGGGCGGCCCCTTCGGCGCGGCCATCTTCGAAAGCGACAGCGGCCGACTCATTGCCGTCGGCGTGAACCTCGTCGTGCCGCTGAACAACTCGTCGCTGCACGCGGAGATCGTGGCATTCATGATGGCGCAGGCAGTGCACGGCACGTACACACTCCAGCGCAACGATCTTCCCGGACACGAGCTCTACACATCGTGTGAGCCGTGCGCGATGTGTCTCGGCGCGGTGTTGTGGAGCGGCGTGCGTCGCGTAGTGTGGAGTGCGCTGCGTGAGGATGCAGACAGCATCAGCTTCGACGAGGGCCCCGTGTTCGACGCGTCGTACGAGTACCTGCGCGCGCGCGGGATAGAATTCAACGGCGGAGTGCTCCGGCAGGAAGGTCGCGATGTGTTGCGCCTGTATGGTGAGCGCGGTGGTCCCATCTACAATGCCTGACCCTGGTCATCAGATGAACATCGTCCCCCGCACACCGTTCCCGATGCTCACGCCCTCCAGGCAGTCACTGCTGCAGCGGCTGCTCCGACGGCGGCCGCGCGACAACGCCGTCATCGAGATCAACAATCTGCTCGCGCGCGCCGACAGCGTGCGTGCCGTACGTCGCGAAGACGTCATGCGCATCTGCCGAGAGCATCGCACGACACTGAACGGGGCACTGAGCGGACGTTTCGAGCGGATATACCGCGACTATGTTGCGTACTGTCTCGAGGACCGGCATCTGAGCGATAGCGAGCTTGCCGACCTCGCGCATCTGCAGAAGCTCCTCGGCATAGCAGCTGACGCTGCGGCCGCAATCCACGAATATGTCGCGCGGCAGTTGTACAGGTGCTCGGTTGATGAGGCCCTCAACGACGGCATCATCGATGATGACGAGCGCGAGTTTCTCGGAAGATTGCAGCAGGAGCTGGCGATATCCGGCCGTGCCGCACATCGGATACTCGAGACGCAGACGCAGGTGCGGCAGCGGCCCGGCTAGCCGGCTGCCGGCCCGCCGACCGTTCACACCGCACTTGCGGTCGCCCGGAGCGCGACACTAATCTGGACAGGCCGGCACCGCACGCATATCGCGATCAATATCGCGATCCGGTCGCGATTTCTGCGTGCGCACCGACGCTTCCCGATATCTCCGCAATGCTAGCCGTCCGTCCGTGACCCCGCGCATCAGCGCCGAGGAGCCATGCATGTGCATTCCGACCACTCACTCCGGACTCCATCCATGAAGTCGCGAAAAGCATTCGTGCGATGAGGCGCGGCGGCAGCACTGAAGCGGCTTTGCTTGCGCAGATACTGATCGGACGGGACTCCGACGTCGCGACACTGCTGCCGCATCTGGATGCAGTCACGGACGGATCGGGCGGCACGATCGTACTCACCGGCGCGGGAGGCGTGGGGAAGACGCGGCTGGCAGAGGTAGTCGCGCAGGAAGCACGGCGTCGCGGGTTCCGCGTGGCGGCGGGTCGCGCATTCCACGTCGAAACCGGAGTTCCGTACGCCCTTTTCGCGGATGCTTTCATGCCGGTGATCCGCGAACTGGAGCCAGCTGCTCTGGCGACACTCACGCGCGGTGCCGAGGCCGAGCTGTCGATCGTGCTGCCTGTCCTCGGCGCGGCACGGCCGCAGAGTGATGATCCGTCGGAGCTGCGCACTCGCCTGATGTGGTCCGTCGCCGAGTTCGTGCGTGCTCTCTCTGCTCGTCAGCCGCTTCTGCTCCTGCTCGACGATGTGCACTGGGCCGACCTGTCATCTCTCGAGCTGCTGCACTTCCTCGCCCGTCAGACTGCCCATGCCCGCGTGCTCATCGTGTGCACGTACAACGACACCGAGCGCGAGCTCAGACCGGAGATCCGTTCGCTGGAGCAGTCGCTGCTCGCACTCGGTGTCGCTCACGTGCACCGTGTACAGCCGCTGACGCGCGCCGAGACCGGGGATCTCGTGCGTCGGGTGTTCGCCGTCGACGGTCGTGTCACGAGTGACTTCTCGACGCTGCTCTACGGCTGGACGCGCGGCAACGTGTTCTTCCTTCGCGAGATCCTCCAGTCGCTCGTCGACTCGGGACGATTGCACCGGCGTGAGGACGGCCAGTGGCTGGGCTGGGAGTCCGTCGAGATGGAGCTGCCCGGCAGCATCCGCGAGGCCGTGGCGGTTCGACTCGGCCGTCTATCGGCAGCGGCACGCTCGCTGGCAGAATGCGCAGCAGTGATCAGCACCCGCGTCGACCACGATGTGCTGCGTGCGGTGGTCCGGCTGCCAGAAGATGCGATGCTGGCCGCGATTGATGAGCTCCTCCGCACACACATCATCGTGGAGTCTTCCGCACCGGGTGAGCTGCGCTACGATTTCGCGCATCCGCTCCTGCGCCAGGTGCTCTACAGCGAGCTCGGGACTGCACGATGCCGCGCGATGCACGGCATTATCGCGCAGGAGCTCGAGCAACGCTACGGCGCCGACGCTGCGGATCACGCGGACGAGCTCGCATTCCACTTTGCCCGCGCGGAAGCCGACGCACTCGAGCCGAAAGCGGTACAGTATCTCCACACAGCCGGCCGCCATGCACTCGATCGATTCGCCGATCGCGAGGCAATCGGCTATCTGCGGCTCGCGCGTGATCGCTGGACACCGGAAGCCGCATTACCGGCGGCGATGCTCACCTCCGACCTCGCTCGCGCGCATCTGAGGCTCGGAGAGTACGACGCTGCCATCGATCTCTGGCGAGAGCTCCTGCCGCCACAGGTGACCGAAGAGAACGCTGCCGCCGCCGCGGCGACTCATCGGCGGCTCGGTCAGGCACATTACTGGAGCGGCCGGCACGCAGAAGCGCTGCGTCATTACTCTGCCGGGATAGAGCTCGTCGCCGGAAGCGGCGACACCGTCGAAGCCGCGCTCCGGCTCGCCGCCGGCGTCTGCCTTCAGGAGCTCGGCCGGTGGGTTGCGGCGTGAAC
>DATABQ010000663.1:0-7125 GCA_036259495.1 Longimicrobiales bacterium
ATCGCGTTCCTGGCGAGCGACGAGCTCCTGGGTCGCGATACCCCCAGTCCCGGCCTCGAGGCCGCAGCGGAGTATGCGGCGGACCAGTTCCGCGAGTTCGGCCTCGAGCCCGCAGGCGATGACGGCAGCTTCATCCAGCGATTCCCGTTCGACGCCTCCAGCCTCGACCTGGGCGCAGCGCTCGTCCAGGTGCGCACGGCCGATGACGCGACCCGGCTCGCATTCGGCGACGATTACTTCGTCATGCCCGCACGGATCGACTCCGTCGTCGGGTCTCCGATATTCCTCGGCCCGGCCCGGCCGGGGCTGCTCGCCCCTGCCGCGGCAGCCGGCCGGCCCGTCATGTTCTTCGCACCCGATACGGCCAGCGCCGCCTGGCAGGCTGCGGCGGGCGCCGCCGTGCAGGCCGCAATGGCCGCACGCGCGAGCGCCGCGATCCTGATCCTGCCGCCGGAGTTCTCCCCGAGCACGTTGGCAACGGTCGCCGACCAGCTCACGGGGCAGATCATGCCCGTGCCCATGCCCGTCGTCGGGCTTCAGTACGCAGCCGCGCAGCAGCTCTTCCGCTCGGCCGGCGTCGACCTGGACGACATTCGCACGTCGACGGATCCGATGCCGCTGCCCGAGATCACGCTGGCCCTCCGCACGCCGGTCAGCGGGACGGTCGTGCAGGTGCCGAACATCGTCGCGGTTCTGCCCGGCAGCGGTTCAGCGCTGAGCGATGAGTACATCGTGTTCAGCGCACACATCGATCACGTGGGCGTCGGCCGGCCGGACGAGACCGGCGACTCGATCTACAACGGCGCCGACGATGACGCGTCGGGCACCACCGCGGTGCTCGAGATCGCGGAGGCGTTCGCGAGCCTGGACCGCCGCCCCGCGCGCTCCATCATGTTCCTGCTCGTGAGCGGCGAGGAGAAGGGGCTGCTGGGGTCGATGTATTTCGTCGAGAATCCGCCGGTGCCGCTGTCGCAGGTGGCCGCCAACATCAACATGGATATGGTGGGCCGTAATGCGCCCGACTCGCTCGTGGCGATCGGGCTCGACTACTCCTCGCTCGGTCCCGCGATCCGGGACATCGCCGCGCGCCATCCCGAGCTCGGGCTCACCATCGCACCCGACCTGTGGCCCGAAGAGATGCTCTTCTTCCGCTCCGACCACTTCAGCTTCGCGGCGAAGGAGGTGCCGGCGATCTTCTTCACGAGCGGACTGCACGACGATTACCATCAGCCGTCCGACGAGCCGGACACCATCGATGACGACAAGGTGACGCGCGTTGCGCGGCTGCTGTTCCTCTATGCGCAGGAGCTCGCGAACGCATCGCAGCGTCCGGAGTGGACGGCGGCCGGCCTCGAGGAGGTGCGGCGGGTCACGAGGTAGTCAGGCGCCACCCTTCACTGGCCGCGATCTTGCCCTCGGATCGGGCATGCCGGAACCCCTGACCACACCGGAAGCCCGCCACGCGCGGCTGGAGCCCCATCGGCACGACGAGCTGCACGAGGAGCTCGATGCCTGGCGCGCCAACGTCGGCAGCCCTGTCGCTATCGACGCAGGACCGGTCGCAGCCGAGCGGCTGACCGGAATCGATGTGCTCTGCTGGAACGTCGCCATCGGGCAGGGGCGCCTCGGTGCAGTGCTGGACCGTCTCCGCACCCACTCGGCCCAGGCGCCGGGCACGTCGCCGGATCGGCCGCTGATCGTGCTCGTACAGGAGGCGTACCGTGAGGACGCGACCGTCCCCGGCGCCGCGGAATCGCTCCACCACGGCGGCAGGCTCGCGAGCGCACGTCGCACGAACATCGTCGCACTCGCAGAGGAGAGTGAGCTGAGCCTGCGCTACTCGCCGTCGATGCGGAACGGCATCCATCCCAGCGATCGGGGCAATGCAGTGCTGTCGTCAGTACGGCTCGGCGAATCGCATGCGTTTCTGCTGCCCTACGTCCGGCAGCGGCGCGTGGCAGTGTCGGCGCAGATCGCCGGTCACCGCAACCTCACGTTCGTCAGTGCGCACCTCGATACGCATGGTCGCACGCGCAGGCCCACCGCCGCGCTCCCCGCCCGCATCCGCGCCGGCCGCATAGGTCGGGGCAGGGTCGCACAGGCCCGCTCGCTCGTACGCGCGCTCGAACAGATCGAAGGGTCCGTGATTATCGGCGCCGACCTGAACTCGCTGTTCGGAATGTCGGATCCTGCCGTGCATCAGCTCGTCGAGGCGGGCTTTCATCCGGCACGCCGTGTCGGCAACTGGGGGCACACATTCCACAGACCGCTGCGACTGCTGCTGGATCACGTGCTGTATCGCTGCACGGACAAGCGCATTGGGAGCATGAGTGTAGTCCGGATAGACGAGGTGGAAGGCGACCGCTCGCGAACCGTCTACGGCTCCGATCATCACCCGTTGCTCGCCAGCATCCGGTTCGGGGAAAGCTGATCCGGCGATGGGCGAAATGAACTATCCATGGTGGCTCGTGGCGTTCGCCGGCATCGGTGTGCTCGCGATCGCCGGCGGCATCCTCACTCTGTTCTTCTCGCTCGGCCGTCGCCCTCAGCGCATGTGGACCGACAGCGTCGAGCCCGTCCATTCTGACGACTTCACCGGCCCGCTGGCCGCCCTGATGAACGTGCCGCTGCGCAGAGGTGGCACCGCTCACCTGCTGAACAATGGCGATGAGATCTTTCCGGCGCTCCTCGAGCAGATTCGAAAGGCCACGCGCAGCGTGCACGTGATGGTCTACATCTGGGAGAGCGGCCGCGTCAGCGACGAGATCATCGCCGCTCTTGTCGAGAGGCGCAGGTCCGGCGTCCAGGTGCGTGTGCTACTCGATGCATTCGGAGCGCTGCACGCGTCCGATGAGGACTTCGAGGAGCTGAAGGCCGCCGGCGGCCGTGTCGAGAAGTTCCGTCCGGCCGTCCTCGGGAAGCTCATGCGTTTCCATCGCAGGAATCACCGCCGTGCGATCGTCATGGATGGGTGCGTCGCGTTCACGGGCGGCGCAGCCATCGCCGACAAGTGGGCAGGCAATGCGCGCAACACGGATGAATGGCGGGACACGCTGGTGCGCGTGGATGGCTGCATCGCTCACAACCTGCAATCTGCGTTCTGCGAGCTGTGGGCGTTCTGCACGGGTGAAGTGCTGACGGGTGAGGATGTCTTTCCGGGCGACATGTCCGACGATGCCAGCAGCGACGTGCAGTCGTGCGGCGTCATCTCATCACCATCGAGCGAGGAACACCCGCTCCGCCTCTTCTTCTTCCTCACGTTCCTCGCCGCGCGTGAGCGGCTATGGATTACCACACCGTATTTCGTGCCGGACAAGCACACACGCCGCGTCGTCAAGCGCCGCGCCCGCGCCGGTGTCGACGTTCGCATCCTCATGCCGAATCACCACACCGACGCACGACCCATACGACAGGCGAGCCACAGCTACTACGGCGAGCTTCTGAATGCAGGTGTACGAATCTACGAGTATCAGCCCACGATGATGCACACCAAGGCAGTCGTCGTGGATGGGACGTGGTCCGTAGTGGGGTCCGCAAACATGGACATCCGCTCGAAGGAGCTGAACGAGGAGAACGTGCTCGGCATCCGCGACCACGGATTCGCCAGCCAGCTCGAGCGCACGTTCCTCGCGGACCTGGAACGTGCGAAGGAGATCGATCGCGTGGAGTGGCGCCGCCGCGGCATCGGCGCCCGTATCCTCGAGCGCGTATGCGTCCTTTTCGCCGAGCAGTACTAGTCCACTAGCCCTCCGCCCCCGCGTCGACGCTGGTCTCCTCCACCGGCCCCAGCCAGTGCAGGAACCACTGTCGCAGCCGCCCGAGCCGGTCCACGAGCAGCCACGGCTCACCCGTACGCGACAGGTCGTGCGTGGAGCGCGGGTACCGGATGAACTCCACGGGCACATCCTGCTTCCGCAGCGCGGTGAACCATTGCTCCGCGTCGGCCATCGGTGTGCGATGGTCCTCCTCCGACTGCACGATCAGCGTCGGTGTGCGGACATTGCCGACGTACCGGATCGGCGACAGCTCGTCATACAGCGCCTGGCTCTCCCACGGCTTCCCGTAGAACTCGAATTCGGTGAGGCCCTGCGCATCGGACGAGCCGTACCATGACCACCAGTTGCTGATCATGCGGTCCGTCTGCGCGGCCTTGAACCGGTTCGTCTTCGTGGTGATCCATGCCGTCATGAAGCCGCCGTACGAACCGCCGGTGACACCCATGCGCGTCGGATCGACATCCGGCCGCCGTGCGACGATGTCGACCGCCTTCATCAGGTCCTCATAGTCTTCCATGCCCCAGCGGCCGCGCGTCGAGTACGTGAAGTCGGCGCCATAGCCCGACGAGCCGCGCGGGTTCGTGTAGAGAACCCACATCCCGGCGCCCGCAATGTTGTGGAACTCGTCGAACCAGCCCTCGCCGTACGACGAATGCGGACCACCATGGATGTAGAGCACGAGCGGATACTTCCGGCCGGGTTCGTAGCCGTACGGCTTCTGCAGCCAGGCCTCGATCTCGAAACCGTCGACCGACTCGTACGTGAAGCGCTCCGCGTCTGTCCACGCGATCTCGCGGTTCAGCTCCTCATTGAACGATGTCAGCTGCGTCTCGTTGCGACCGTTCGCGTCGGCGATGAACAGCTCGGTCGGGCGATCGACGGACGTGGCCACATATGCGACGCGATCGAAATCCTCATCGTACGTGAATCCGTTCAGGCGCCGCCGGCCGCCGATCAGCTCAGTCATCTCACCATCGTCCGGCGAGACGCGGAACAGGGCAGTGCGGCCGCCGATCGCTGCGCTGAGCAGGATCTCGCCATCGGGCGTCCAGTTGTAATCGCCGGGCTCGTACTGCCACTGACCGAGCAAATTGTGCGGCTCGCCGCCGCGACGGTCGATGACATACAGCCGGTCCGGCTCGGTTCGACGACGGCTGGATACGTAGGAGATGCGCCTGCTGTCCGGCGACCAGGCGACGTCGCCCTCGTCGCCGGGGGCGTTAGTCACACGCTGCGGCGCGCCGCCGGAGACCGGCATGATGAAGATGTCGCTGTCGTTGCGAATCTCCTCGTCACGTTCGCGGCTGAACGGCAGCAGCGAAATCGAATCGCGCACGGCCTGCACCACGGAATCACTGCGCATCTGCGCGTCGGCGACGAACGCGATCCACCGCCCGTCAGGCGATACCGTCACACTTTCGTGCGAGTACGCCGTGCTCGTGAGCTGTACACGTGCCGTATCGCCATCGTGCTGAATCCAGATCTGAGCGGGATCGTACGTGCGTGCCTCGCGACGATTCGGCACGAATCCGCGACCGTTCCGCTTGTAGCCGATGTCAACGATGTGACGTCCGTCGAAGCGGCGCGGCGCGACCGGCTCCGTGATCGAGCCGAAAGGCGGCCGTGCCGTTGCGGTCATGCGCGCGAACGGATCGTCATCGCCATCCTGCTCATCCTCGTCGTCTTCCGACTCGCCGTCGCGATCGTCCTCGTCTTCCTCCAGGCCTTCGGCGAACACGACGAACGATCCATCGCGCGGTCGGGAGCCCGTCTGGTACTCGAGCTGGAACGCCTCGCCTGACGGTCGATCCATCCGCAGCGCCCACGTGCGGCCGCCCGGGCGCGCCGATGAGAAGAAAAGGTGAGTCCCGTCATGCGACCAGCGGGGCGAGGACGAGGATACGCCTGGCGACGTGTACCGCACCGGCTCGCCGCCCTCCGATGGGACTACCCAAACTTCGCTGTGGCGCTCGTTCTCCGCTTCCTTGACGGTCGTCACCGTGAACGCGACCAGCCGGCCATCCGGCGACATCGCAGGATCGCTCACCGTGGTCAGGCGATACCAGTCCTGCGGCGTGAACGAACGACCGGCCTGCTCCTGCGCCGCCACCGGCACGGATGCGAGCGCCACCAGCAGTAATCCGACCGAAGCTGTACGCATTGATCTGCTCCATCGCGAGGTGTGTTGGGGTGTGAAACTCTACGTCGCCGGACGCGCGCGGTCAAAATCCCGCAGTCCCGCCGGCAATCCGACACGAGTCCGGGTCCCGCAGTCCAGCAGGGGGACTACTTCAGCCCGCGAGCGCCGAAAGCAGCTTGTCATGGATTCCCCCGAACCCGCCGTTCGACATGATCAGCACTATGTCGCCGGCCTGCGCAGACGACGCTACATGCGCCACGATCGCGTCGACGTCCGGCTCGTGTGCGGCACGCTTTCCGGCGGTCTGCCAGGCCGACACCAGGCGGTCCGGCTGCATCGCTGTGTCAGCGTCATACCGCTCCGGATGAAAGAGGCCGGCGAGGATGATCTCGTCCGCAATGCCGAGCGCCTTCTCGTAATCGGCCTCGAACTCGCGCCGCTGCGCCGTATAGCTCCGCGGCTCGAAGATCGCCACGACGCGCCTGCCGGTGTATTTCTGCCGCGCTGCCAGCAGCGTCTCACGGACTGCCGTCGGATGATGCGCGAAATCGTCGATTACGGTGATGTCGTTTACGACCCCGCGAATCTCCATGCGTCGACGTACGCTGCTGTAGGTGCGCAACGCCTCGCGCACGCGCTCCGGATCAGCCCCGATCGCTTCGGCCGCCGCGATCGCCGCCAGGCAGTTGCGAATGCTGAACGCGCCCGACAGCGGCGTCTCGACTTCGCCCCACACCGCCCCTCCGCGCACCACCGTAAAGCGCGTGAGCTCGCCGAAGCTCACATCCCGCGCGGTCCACATAGGGGCCGGGCCGCTGCCGTCGGGACCGCTGCCACCAGCGTCGCTGCCATCGGCGCCGCTGGGATCCGCGCCGTTGGGATCCGCGCCGTTGGGATCCGCGCCGCTGCCATCGGGATCGAATCCGAACGACTCGACCGGCGCAAACGCCTTCTGCGACAGGTCGCGCACGGCAGGCGAGTCCGACCCGGCGATCAGCCGGCCGCTGGAGGGGATGAGATTGATGAACCGCGCAAACGCGTAGAGATACGCCGTCTCATCCCGATAGATATCGGCATGATCGAACTCGATATTGTTCACGATCGCGATGTGTGGCAGGTAGTGCCACATCTTGGGACCCTTGTCGAAGAAGGCCGTGTCGTATTCGTCGGCCTCGATGACGAAGTGCTCGGACTTCCTGAGCCGGAACG
>DATABQ010000664.1:0-5811 GCA_036259495.1 Longimicrobiales bacterium
GTCGAGGGCAGCAGCGCGCCGCGCACTGCACCGTTCTGGTAGAAGTCGTGCTGCCATACGATCGGCGCGGCGGTCGTCGCGTCCAGCACGAACGGGAGCATGCCGTCATCGCCCTGCGTCGTCTGCGGCGCGGATCCGAGCTTCCAGTCCTGCCGCCGCAGTCCGAGTGGCACCTCGTCCGTGCTCTCGAAGTCATCGAGGTACGCCTGTCCTTCGCGGTTCGGGTTCGGCATCGAGAACGCGACTTCGCCCGTGAGCGAGACGGCGGACGCGCGCGTGCTGCGCATCCCCGGTATGCCGCCGAGCGCACGGTCCAGCAGTGCGCCGCCCAGATCGAAGCTGCCGCTCACGCCGCCGAGGAACGTGGTGCCCGGCTCGACACCGAGCTGCGGGCGCGACATCAGCGACTGCTCCGCCTGATACAATCCGACGAAGTTGAGCTCGCCGCGCTGGCCGAGCGCATAACGTGCGGATGTGCCGAATACACTCGTCGGCGCGATGCTGAACAGCGGCTTCTGCTCCCACGTCGCACGCAGCTCCGCGCCGGGCGTCGTGGCGAACAGGCCCTGCGGATCGCTCAGCGTCACGAGTCCGAGCTCGTAGTCGATGTTGTAATCGATGCCGCGCTCCAGACGACGCGAGCCGAGGAACAGCCGCTCGCTGTCCTCGCGCAGGCCGATCGCACCCAGACTGAACGACGAGATCACGCCGTCCATCTTGACGCGATAGACGAAATTCAGCTGGAAACGTGCTGACGCAGCACGATTGACGGGGTCGACCTCGCCATAGATCGCGTCGTTCGCGTCGGCGCCGAGCTCGAGCAGCAGGTCCTCCGCGCTGAGCTGCTCACTCTCGACATCCGCCGGCGCCGCGAACGGACGCAGTGTCGGGAACACGATGTACGTGCCGCCGATCGGTGATGCGCTGCCCCCGCCGAAACCTTCGACTGCCGGCTGGAAGATCTGAGCTTCGTCGATCCGATCCGTGGGCGATTCCTCATCGAGGCCGAAGAACTTGAGCAGCGTGAGCCGCTCGCCGCCGATGTCGCGGAACGTCTGCCCGCCCGCCTCGCTGCCGAGTGAGATCGTGAGGTCGATCTCGTTCGGGTCCACCTCGCTCGAGCTGTCCAGGCGGTAGACCTGGTGCATCTCCATGTCCCACGTGCCGGAGCCCGGCTGATGCGATGCTGCGGGGCCGCGCAGCAGCCGCAGCTGCGGCGTCACTCCCGCAGGCGTGCTCTCCGCGTTCATCACGCCGATCGTATCGCCCGTCTCCGTCACGAACGAGACGGCCAGCGCCTCATCCGGGCGGAGCGGCGAGCGCAGCATGATCCAGAGCCCGCTCGCGTGCACGTAGTAGTCCTGGTCCGCGATCAGCCGGCGGAACGAGCCCGTGTGCCGGTCCGTACCCGTCGGCGGCACAGCGTCCGCGAGGAAATAGCCCGGCTGGCCGGCCGACTGGCCGCCGAGCCGCTCATCGCGGTAGACCTGGATGCCGCTGCCGACGCCCGGCCTCACGCTCGGCGGAGCATCGCCGCCGCGCAGGCCCAGTACATCGATGTGCGGCGCTTCCGGCAGCTCCGAAGGCGGGACGAGGAAAAAGAACTGGCCCTGCACGTAATCCGCGTCATCCACGACGAGCTCGGCATCCTGCTCGAATCCCGTCTGACCGCCCGTGGCGAGGCGGAACTCCTTCGCGCTGACATCGCCCTTCTGCTGCGCAAAGACGGTCTGCACCTCGAGCGGGCCGAGCTGCGCCGCGGCCATCAGCCCGAAATTGCCGGCGGGCACGCCGCGCGTCAGATAGTTCGAGGAAGGCAGCCGGATGGACACGTCACCGAACTCGACGCGCTGGAGGACCTCATCCTGCAGCCCCTGGTAGTACACATTGATGTTGTTCGCCGCGTCGAACTCGCGGGTCTGGTCATAGTCGATGTCGATGTGCACGCGATCGGAAACGGTGCCGCCCGCGCGGATCTTGAACTCGACGTCCGGCCGCAGCTCCGGGAACATGCCGGGGCTGCAGGTGAACTGCACGCTCGGGTCGCACGGGTTGATGCGCGACCACGCGCCGCCCATGTTCGCCATGCCCTGGATATTCACTCCGAGATCCGCGGCATCGCCGATCACATCCGTGAGCATGTCGCTGATGGTATCGCGCGGAGCGGGGACCGGGATGGGCGGCAGGAAGAGCGACGAGTCCGCAACCGCGGGATCGGCGGCCGCGAGCACCTGCGGATCCGCTGCGGCGCTGTCGGCCTGCGCGTCAGGCGGACGGACCAGCACGAGGGGATCTGCGGCGTTTCGCTCGGTAACGGCGGCGCTTCGCTCGGTAACGGCGGCGTTTCGCTCGGCCTCGGAAGCGCGGAGATCCGCGAGGTCCTGCGGTGTGGTGAAGCGATTCGCGAGAAGCCGCTCTCGCCGGGCGCTCTCCAGCACGGTGCGGGTGGACGCGGTCCATTCCTCCAGCCAGGTCGCGAACGGCTTCGTCACGAACAGCGCGTCGAGCGGCGCCAGACGGAACGCGGGCAGCTCGAGCGGTGTCGGATCCAGGCCGATGGCGGCACCGGTCCGCTGCTGCGCGTGCAGAGACGGGCCGGCCAGCAGACTGCATAGGATGAGCAGGCCGGAAAAGCAGTATCGCATGCGGGCGAACGGCGCAGAAGCGCCGGATTCCTTCCGAGCGGGTTCGGCGCCCTGCGGGTCTGCCGCGACGCCTTGTAATGGACTGAAGTACAAAATATTCTAATGGGTTACGAGAATCTTCTCAACCGCGCGACCCGCGCCCCGGCAGCCTCACGCCGCGGTCCGGCGCGACTCCGGTGATCATGCGGATCCTGACGCGCTACCTGCTGAAGAGCCATGTCGGCCCGTTCGTGTTCGCGCTCGCGACGCTGACGGGCATCCTCTTCGTCAACACGATCGCCCGCCGCTTCGAGAATCTCGCCGGCAAGGGCCTGGAAGCGTCCGTGATCCTCGAGGTGTTCGCGCTCTCGCTGCCGCACATCCTCGCGCTGACGCTGCCCATGGCGGTTCTGGTCTCCGTCCTCTATGCCTTTTCCCAGCTCGCGGGTGACAATGAGATCACTGCGCTGAAGGCCAGCGGGACGAACCTGATACGTATGATTATGCCGCTGGTGTTCGTTGCGTTCCTTTTTGCGCTCGGAATGGTCTGGTTCAACGACCGTGTGCTGCCCGACGCGAACAGCCGTCTGAAGGCGCTCACGGCCGATATCGGTGCGAAAACACCGACACTGATGCTGACCGAACAGGTGGTGAGCCCGATCCAGACGGGCGACTACCAGGAGAAGTACTGGATCCGGCCGGGCCGCATCGAGGACGACACGAAGATGATGTACGAGATCGTCATCTACGACATGAGCGAGTCGCGGGTCGCCCGGACCGTTTACGCGGACAGCGGTCACATGACGTTGAATCCCGACCAGACGGACCTCATGCTGACGCTCTATGACGGCGTGGTTCACGAGTCGAACCAGGCGGAGCCCGCGCAGCTTCAGCGGACGCGCTTCACGCAGCAGCGCATCGAGATGAAGGGCGTCGGCACGAAGCTGCGGCGCAATGCAACGGAGTATCGCAGCGACCGCGAGATGTCCGTCGCCATGCTGCGGGGGGTGGTCGACTCCGCGCGCATGGAGCTCGCAACGCTGCGCTCCGAAGGCCGGCGCATCTCCATGGCAGCCCTCGAGCGCATGCTCGCCGGGCCGGCACGCACTCCCGGCACGGTACCGCCGCCGTCGTCCGGCCGCTTCGATACGGATCTCGTGAGTCTCGGCGATGTCCGTGATATGGCTGATGTCACTGGTATGGCTGATATCGGTGATACAGCAGGTGCGGACGAGACCGCCTACCGCGCCGCACTCGACGCGCAGCGCATCGCGAACAACGCGCAGGCCTCGCAGGACCGCATCAATCAGTACCGGGTCGAGATCCACAAGAAATTCGCGATCCCTTTCGCATGCATCATCTTCGTTCTGATCGGCGCGCCGCTCGCCGTGCGCTTCCCCCGTGGCGGCGTGGGCATGGTGATCGCCGCATCGCTCTCCATCTTCGGCATCTACTACATGTCGCTCATCGGCGGTGAGAAGCTGGCTGACCGCGGCATCATCGCGCCGTTCTGGGGACCGTGGGCGCCAAACCTGCTGTTCGGCAGCATCGCAGCCTGGGCGCTCTCCCGGATCGGCCGTGAGACCGCCACTTCGCGCGGTGGCGGCTTCGACGACCTGTGGGTCATGCTCCGCGGCATCTTCACGGGCGGGTTCCTGCGCCGCCGCCGCTCTACCGACCTCGGCCGCGCGCACGATCGCACAGCCGACGGCGAGCTGGACGGCGTGGAGACCGCATGAGCACGCTCGACCGCTACGTCGGCCGCGAGTTCATGCGGCTCTTCCTGCTGTTCGCGCTGTGCGCGCCGATTCTCTTCGTGCTCGGCGACTGGACGGAGAACATCGACCAGTACGCGCGGCGCAACCTGCCGCTCGGCGATGTCGCGCTCGGATACCTCTATCAGATGCCGCTCTTCATATCGTGGTCGTTCCCCGTCGCAGCGCTGATCGCGACCGTTTTCACCGTGAACGGGATGACGCGCCACTCGGAGATGACCGCTGCGAAAGCCGGGGGCATCAGCTTCTTCCGTGTCCTCCGCGTGCTGCCCGTGCTCGGCGTGCTGCTCACCGGCGTCGCACTGCTGCTGAGCGAGATCGTCCCGATCGGCACGCGCCTCAAGAAGGAAGTGCTCCAGGAAGTCGAACGCATGCCCGACGTGATGCGCCACGACTTCGTCTACACCGGCCCGGACGGCCACGTCTACACGATCCGTCAGCTCAACATGAACGAGGCGGCCATCAGCGGCATCACGATCGAGCGCGCCGAGCAGGGCGAGCCCGTGCTCCGCATCTCCGCCCGCGAAGCCCGATGGGACAGCATCTCCGGCTGGACGCTCAGTAACGGCATGTACCGCCGCTTCGACGAGGACGGCCGCGAGCACGCGTTCGGCTTCGAGACGCTCCAGATGGCCGCACTCACCGAAACGCCCGAGCAGCTCATGGCCCGCCCCAAGGAGCCGGAGGAGATGCGCTATGCCGAGCTCGGCCACTTCATTGAGACGCTCGAACGCTCCGGAACCAAACCGCGCGAGCTGAAGATCGACCGGTCCCAGAAGATCGCCATCCCGATGGCGACCATGGTCATCATCCTCTTCGGCGCCCCCCTCGCCAACAGCTCCGCCCGCGGCGGCGCCGCCTACGGTATCGGCGTCTCGCTCGGCATCACCGTCTTCTACATGGTGCTGTTCCGGGTCACCGGAGCCGCGGGAGCTGCCGGCTGGATGCACCCGACACTGGCCGCGTGGGCGCCGAATGCGCTGTTCGCCGTTGCGGCGGTGTGGCTGATTGCACGGGTCAGAACCTAGCGAGGGTCGAGAAAGTCCTTGAAGGGGGATTGTGCGGACTCTCGGTAGATATGGAACTGGCGGGTAGCAAGCGTTGAGCCGGCGAGCGGTTGCGCACCGCCGAGCGACTGGCGCGACCGCCGAGCGACTGGCGCGACCGCCGAGCGACTGCGCGCGACCCCCGCGCCAGGCACTAATCGACCATTTGCTGATCAGCATGGCTCTGAATGGACGATTGGGGTGCGCATGCGCAGTCAACTGTCCAGATGATCCTGCCACTGCTTCGGTGATGGAACATTAAGCGCGTATAGGGCACTCAATACTCCATTTCGTCAATTCAGCGTCACCAAATGGTCGATTGGGAGCGGTAGCACTCTTCAGGATCGGGCGATAATTCCCTCCCCT
>DATABQ010000665.1:0-3759 GCA_036259495.1 Longimicrobiales bacterium
CCGGCGGGATCGAAGTGTTCTTCCAGTCGGAGAAGGAGCATCGCGCGGTGCTCGTGATGCGTGGCCGTCAGCTCTCGGCGGAGCTCGCCGACACGGACCCGCAGGAGGAAGGCGTGCCGCCGCTGCCGGCGAAGGCGACGAAACCCGAGGCGGAGGAGACGGCGAAGCTGCTGCAGACGATCCTCGACAATGCGTTCGAAGTGCTGAAGGACGAGAAGGTCGCAAACGGGATCATCGCACGCGGCATCGATGCGTACCATCCGTTCCCCACGTTCTTCGAGCGCTACATGCTGCGTGCTCGTGCGATCGCGAAGTATCCTATGTATCGCGGCGTCGCGCGACTCGTCGGCATGGACGGTGCGCGCGTGCCCGACAGCGATGCGGAAACCATCACGGTGCTCGAGGAGGATTTCGACCAGTACGAGTTCCACTTCGTCCACTTCAAGGCGATGGACTCGCGTGGCGAGGATGGCGATTTCGAGGCGAAGAAGAAGGCGATCGCCGCGGTCGATGAGCTGATCCCGCGTATCGAGGCGCTGAAGCCGGACGTGCTGCTGATCACGGGCGATCATTCCACGCCGTCGCGGCTGCGCGCGCACTCGTGGCATCCGGTGCCGGTCATGATTGCATCGCGATGGACGCGCCCGCAGCCGGACGCGACGTTCGGCGAGCGCTCGTGCGCCCGTGGCGAGCTCGGCATCGTGCAGGGCCGCGAACTGATGACTCTGGCGCTCGCGCACGCGGGCCGCCTGGCGAAATACGGTGCATGATGGATGTCGAAGAGACGTTGAAGGCCGCGCTCCAGCTCGGTGAAGAGCAGCGCTTCGAGGAGATGGCGCAGATGCTTGCGAGGGTGCTCCAGGACGAGCCGGACGAGCCGTACATCCTCGGCTGGCTCGCAGTGGCGGAGCGCGAGCTCGGCAACGACGGTGCGGCGTACGAGTACTTCAAGCGCTGCGTAGCTGCGGAGCCGCTGGATCCGCAGCTGCTCGCGCTCGCGGGCTCGGGTCTCGCGGCGTTCGACGATCCGGATGCGGAGACGACGCTGCGTGCTGCGGCCCTGATGGGGCCCGACATCGCCATCACACGACTCCAGTATGGCGCGTACCTGGCGCGCGAGGGGATGTTCGTGGAGGCGCTGGAGCAGCTCGAAGCCGCCGCGCTGCTCGAGCCGGACGACCCGATCGTCCACGGCGAGATCGGCATCGCACACGCGTTGAAGGGCGATCTCCAGTCTGCAGCCAGCTCGATGGAGCGCGCGCTCGCGCTCGCGGAAGATGATTCGTGGACGCGCCTGCTGCACGGGCTCGTACTGTTCGAGCTGCGTCGAACGGAGGAGGCGGCGGAGGAGCTCGTTCGTGCCGCGATCGAGCGGCCGGAGGATGCGGAGGCGCAGGTGCTCGGCGCGCTTTCGGCCGCCGCCGCGGGCTGGGACGATGCGGCACAGGATGCACTCGCACGTGCGGAGTTCGCCGAGGAGGGCGCCGACCCGGATCTGCTGGCCGAGGCCGAGGAGCGCATCGCGATCGGCGCGGAACCCGCCGCGGCCCTCCTGCGCGAGACCGTCGGTCCCTCCATCCTGCACGACCGGCTCACGCACCCGCTGTGAGCTCCCTCTCGCGCACCGTCCGATTCACGACCGGCGTCCTGGCAGCGATTCTCCTGCTCTGGGGGATGTCCATTGCAGTCGTCCTGCTGGCGGGCGCGTGGCCGAACACGCGCAGTGCGGACGCGATCGTCGTGCTCGGCGCCGCACAGTACAACGGCCGGCCGTCGCCCGTGCTCCAGGCGCGGCTCGATCATGCACTCGATCTCTATGACCGCGGCCTCGCCGCGCACATGATCTTCACGGGCGGGACCGGCGTCGGCGACACAGTCAGCGAGGCCGAGGTGTCCCGCCGGTATGCGATGGAGAAGGGCGTGCCGTCGTCGGCCATCATGACCGAACGCGACGGCCTCACATCCGCGCAGTCGGTACGTGCGGCGGCGGCGCTCATGAAGTCGGCCGGCCTCGAGAGTGCACTGCTGGTGAGCGACAGCTACCACATGATGCGGCTCGAGGTGCTCGCGCGGCGTTCGCACATCGTGCCGTATCGCGCGCCCGCGGCCGATGGCCCGATCGATCAGGCATCGCGCCGCACACGCATGGAGTATGTGCTGCGCGAGAGCCTGCTGTTCCCCGCCACGACGGTGTTCGGCGGCCGATGAGTGATCTGCGCCTGCCGTACGACCTGATCACGCTCGACAATGGCCTGCGCGTCATCGTGCACGAGGACCATCGCGCGCCGCTCGTCTGCGTCAATGTCTGGTATCACGTCGGCTCCAAGGAGGAGACGCCCGGCCGCACCGGCTTTGCACATCTGTTCGAGCACCTGATGTTCACCGGCTCCGAGCACGTGCCGGAAGGTCGCTTCGATGTGCTGCTGGAAGAGATCGGCGCGACGAACAACGGCTCGACGTCCACGGATCGCACGAACTACTGGGAGCTGCTGCCGTCCAACGGTCTGGAGCTCGCGCTGTGGCTGGAAGCGGATCGCATGGGCGGTCTGCTGCCGGCGATCACGGGCGCGCAACTCGAGGCGCAGCGTGACGTCGTGCGCAATGAGCGCCGCCAGAGTTACGAGAACCGGCCGTACGGGCTCGCGTCCGAGACACTGCTCGAGGGGCTCTACCCCGATGGGCATCCGTACAGCTGGCCGGTGATCGGATCGATGGCGGACATCGGCGCCGCGACGCTCGACGATGTGCACGCGTTCTGCCGGCAGTACTACACGCCGAACAACGCAGCGATCGCGGTGGCAGGTAACGTGACGCCGGCGCAGGTGCAGGAAGTGATCGAGCGATATTTCGCCGACATCCCGCGCGGCCCTGACGTGCAGCGGCCATCGCCCGCGCCGCCGCCGCGCACGGCTCAGCGCATCGTGATGGAGGACGATGTCAGCCTCGCGCGCCTGTACATCGCGTGGCATTCGCCGGCCGTGTTCAAGGATGGCGACGCGGCGCTCGACACTGCGGCGACGATCCTCGCGCACGGTCGCGCATCGCGGCTGTATCGTTCGCTCGTGTACGAGAAGCAGCTGGCGCAGTCGGTGTCGGCGTATCAGAGCAGCGCAGTGCTCGGATCCACGTTCCGCATCATCGTCACAGCGCGGCCGGGCGTATCGCTGGCGGAGATAGAGCCGATCGTCAGACGTGAGCTGGAGGCGATGTCGAACGAAGTCGCGGAGCGGGAGCTGGAGCGCGCACTCAACGGCATCGAGACGGGCTTCGTCGACTCGCTCCAGAACGTCGGCGGTTTCGGCGGCCGGGCGGACCAGCTCAACATGTATCTGTTCCACACCGGTGAGCCTGACTATGCAGCGCAGGATCTGTGTCGCTACCTCGATCTTACGACAGCCGATGTCACGCGCAGTGTGCGCGAACATCTCCTGGCGCCGTCGGTGGTGCTGAGCGTGGTGCCGCTCGGTCGCAGCGAGCTGGCAGCGGAGGAGCGATGAACGCGCGTGCGCATCCGCCCGAGCTGCCGCCAGCGCCCCTCTCCCGCTTGCCGCCGATCGCGCGACACTCGCTCGACAACGGGCTCGACGTGCTGATCGTCGAAAGACGCGAGCTGCCGGTAGTCGATGTCCGCCTGGTCGTTCGCGGCGCGGGATACGGCGATGTGCCCGCGCGTGCGGGCCGCGCGCACATGGTGGGCGATCTGCTCGATCAGGGCACCGCATCGCGTTCCGCGCTCGAGATCGCAGACGAGGCGGAGCT
>DATABQ010000666.1:0-9236 GCA_036259495.1 Longimicrobiales bacterium
CGCCGAAGTTTCTCATCGGCGAGAGCTATGGCACCAATCGCGTGTCAGGCCTCGCAGACCAGCTGCAGAGCTCACACTGGATGTACCTGAACGGCGTCATCCTCGTGTCGCCGACCGTGCTCGGCGTGTCGCGCGACGGTCCGGTCGGCGATGCACTCACGCTGCCGTATTACGCCGCCACCGCGTGGTACCATCGGGCGCTGGCGCCGGAGCTGCAGCAGCGCGACCTCGAGCAGGTCCTGCCGGAAGTCGAGCAGTTCACGATCGAGGAGCTGATCCCCGCACTCGCACGCGGAGGGTCGCTCGACGAGCAGAGGCGCACGCAGCTCGCGGAGCGCGTCGCACGGTATTCCGGACTATCCGAAGAGGCTGTGCTCAACCACAACCTCGCCGTGCCCACGAGCTTCTTCTGGAAAGAGCTGCTGCGCGATCGCGGTCTCACGGTCGGCCGCCTCGATTCGCGGTACCGCGGCGTCGATCGCTCCGATGCGGGCGAACGCTACGATTACGACCCTGCGCTCACGGCGTGGAACCACGCATTCACGCCCGCGATCAACCATTACCTGCGCGATGTGCTCGGCTACGAGACGGACATGCAGTACTGGATGTTCGGGCCAGTCGGTCCATGGAACCGCGAGGGTGACCGCACGGGCGAGAATCTGCGCTCGGCGATGGCGCAGAACCCGTTCCTCCACCTGTTCGTGCAGTCGGGATATTTCGATGGCGGCACCGACTACTTCGGCGCGAAATACACGATGTGGAACATCGACCCTGCGGGCAGGCTCCAGGACCGGATGCGCTTCCAGGCGTATCGCAGCGGTCACATGATGTACCTGCGGCGCGAGGACCTCGCGACGGCCAATCAGCACATCCGCGAGTTCATCCAGAACGCGGTCGCAGCGGCCGCGAACGCGCCGGCGCGTTTCTGATCTCAATCATCGGGGCTCGTCGCCTGCGCACCGCGCGCGGCGCCGAGCCCTGCTGCACGCCCCGTCGCCCATGCCCAGGCGAAGTTGTAGCCGCCGATCGGACCGAACGCGTCCAGCGCCTCTCCGCACACGAACAGCCCGTGATGCACGCGCGACTCCAGGGTGCGCGGATCGAATTCGCCCAACGCGATGCCGCCTCCGGTGACCTCCGCCTTGCGATATCCCTCGTCGCCTGTCCATGGCAGCGGGTAGCGCGCGAGCGCTGCGACCAGTCGCGCACGTTCCTCCCGGCGCAGCTCCGCGAGCGTGCGCTGCGGATCGACCGTCGCTTCCTCGATCAGCAGATCGGCCAGCCGCGCCGGGAGATGCTTCCGCAGCAAAGGGCCGATCTGACCTGAGCCGCCCTCGCGCAGCATCGCATCCCACTCGTCGGCATCCTTGTCGGTCCACTGCACCAGCACCGGCTGCAGGCGATGCCCTTCCGTCCTCGATCGCACAGCGACATGGGAGATGTTCAGAACGGCCGGACCGCTGTAGCCGCGGTGAGTGAACAGAAACCCGCCCTCCGCATCGAAGCGCCCCTTCATCAACGGAGCCGTGAGCCTCACGTCGAGCGAGACACCGGCGAGCGACGCGTGCCGCGGCGGATCCGCAGTGAGCGGCGTCAGCGCCGGGTAGGTGTCATTGACCGTGTGACCGAGTCGCTCGAGGATTCGCAGCCCCGTACCGTCACTCCCTGTGGCAGGCACCGATAGTCCGCCGGTGGCGACGATAACGGATTCAGCGGAGATGTCCGGACCGTCTGCCAACGCGACGGTCCACCGGTTGACGCCAGCCGCCACGATATCGCGCGCGCTGGTGTCGAAGCGGATGTCGACGCCACGCCTGCGCGCCTCGTTGACGAGCGCATCGCGCACATCGCGCGCACGGTTGGACGCGGGGAACAGCTTGCCGGATGCCTGCTCGAGCGCGAGTGGCACACCCAGGTCATGCTCGAAGAACTTCTGCTGCGATGGCAGCGGCCAGGAGAGCAGCATGTTGCGGAGCGTGTTCGGCGACGACGCAGTGATATACTGCCGCGGCGAAAGGCGGGAAGGCAGAACGTTACAGCGCCCGCCGCCGCTGATGATGATCTTGCGGCCGCCATCCTTCGTCTTCTCCAGCAATATGACGGGGCGGCCGGAGGTTGTCGCGAAGATCGCGGCCATGAGCCCAGCGGCACCCGCGCCGATCACTATGATCGGACCTTCGGGACCGCTCATGGGCACACCTCGAGAGTGAATGTCGGTTGGTGTCTTGCGCCAAACCGGCGCGGCGGCGTCTGCGTCTCGATGTGACGAGAAGAGGCAGCCGCGCCATCACGACCACCTCTTCTGCCTGGCAGGGCACGCGGGCACCACGTACCCGGCTGTGCCGTACACTGCGCCGTCGCCCTGAGCCCGGACCGGCTGCGTCGCCGGTCCGATATCGACGACGTCAGCGTCCGGTCAGCCGCACTCGCTGTAGCCGCAGGCGAGGCACTTCACGCAGCCTTCCATGAACTGGAGACCGGATGAACATTCCGGACACGTGCCGATGAACGCCTCGCCCGGATCGTAGCCGAAATCGAGCTTCGGCTGCGCTGCGCCGGAAGCCGGAGCAGGTGCCGCATTCTCGACCGGGGATCCGGCCATCGGCAGCAACTCCTGCTGCACGCCGAGCTTCTCCTGCATGTGCTGCGCAAGCGCCTGCGCGATGCCGTCGGGGACGGACAGGACCTTGTTGGGTCCGAATCCAACCGCGCGGTCACATGCGATGCCACGCAGCTGCTGGATCACGTCCGCCATCGGCACACCGCTGCGCAATGCGAGCGAGATCAGACGGCCGATCCCTTCTACGTCTGCCATGGCGGCGCCGCCCGCCTTGCCGAGCGTCGCGAACACCTCGAACGGCTTGCCCGTCTCGTCCTCATTGACCGTGACGTACAGGTCGCCGAGCGGCGACGGCATGCGTCGCGTGGAGCCCTTCAGTGCTGCGGGCCGCGTGCGCTTGTGGCGGCGGGTCTGGAGCCGCGCCTCGGCATCCTCCAGCTGCAGCCGCATCTCTTCGATGCGATGCTCGTAGCGATGCAGCCGCTCGCGCGCATCCGCCAGCTGTGCTTCGAGGTCGGTCACGGCCGAGGTGCCGGCCGAGGCGCTGCTCGGTTCCCTGGTCGTCTTGCCCGTGGACAGCACCTGCTGCGGGCGCGATGCATCACGATAGACCGTCACGCCCTTGCAGTTCAGGTCGTACGCCATCAGGTAAATCTGCCGTACGTGCTCCTCGTTCGCCTCGCGTGCGAAGTTGCACGTCTTGGAGATCGCGCTGTCGACGAACTCCTGATACGCCGCCTGCGTCAGGATATGCCACTCAGGCGTGATGTCGTGTGCCGTGACGAACACGCGCTGCACTTCCGTCGGCACTTCCTCGAAGTGGATGTGACCCTCCTCCGCGATGCGCTTCATCAGATCCTCGGAGTACCACCCCTGCTTCTTCGCCATCGCAACGAAGTCGCGGTTCACGTCCGGCATCATCGCGCCCGCCTGGTTGCGCATGAACGCAACCGCGAACAGCGGCTCGATGCCGCCCGAGCAGTCGGCGAAGATCGAGATGGTGCCCGTCGGCGCGACCGTGTTCACGTTGCAGTTGCGCAGCCGCCGCATCGGACGCACCCGTTCCCCGTCGGGACCGCGCGCTGCGGTTTCGTCGGGTCCCCAGATGCTCTTCTCCCACTCTGGAAAGACTCCGCGTGACTCGGCGAGCCGCTCGCTCGCGCGCTTGCTCTCCTCATCGACGAAGCGCATGAGCTCGCGAGCGACCTCGATGCCTTCCTCGCTGTTGTACTGCACGCCCACGCGCACCAGCAGGTCCGCGTAACCCATCACGCCGAGACCGATGCGGCGAATGCGCTGCGCGAGATCCGTGATCTCCGGCAGCGGATAGTTGTTCGCGTCAATGACGTTATCCAGGAAGTGCACGGACAGGTGCACGACCTGACGCAGATCGTCCCAATGCACGCGGTCCTGCCACGGCGACGTCTCCGGCACGTCATCGCGCACGAACAGGCCGAGGTTGACCGAGCCGAGATTGCACACGTCGTACGGCAGCAGCGGCTGCTCGCCGCACGGGTTCGTCGCCTCGTAGCTGCCCAGGTGCGGCACCGGATTGTACTGGTTCGCCTTGTCGACGAAGAATACGCCCGGCTCCCCCGTCGCCCACGCACCGTGCACGATCAGGTCGAAGATCTCCTGCGCATTCTCCTCGCCGATCACTTCTCCGCTCCGCGGGCTGATCAGGTCGTACGTCGTTCCCGCCTTCACCGCCTCCATGAACGCATCGGTGACGGCGACGGAGATGTTGAAGTTCGTGATCTGCGTCACGTCCAGCTTGCACGTCACGAACTCGCGGATATCGGGATGATCGACGCGCAGGATGCCCATGTTCGCACCGCGACGCGTCCCACCCTGCTTCACGACCTCCGTCGATGCATCATACAGACGCATGAAGGAAACGGGGCCGCTCGCCACACCCATCGTCGACTTGACGACGTCGTTCGTCGGACGCAGCCGGCTGAACGCAAACCCTGTCCCGCCACCCGACTGATGCACCAGCGCCATCGAGCGCAGCGTGTCGTAAATGCCGTTCTTCCCGTTCGACAGCGAATCCTCTACCGGCAGCACGAAGCACGCGGACAGCTGGCCCAGCGGCCGGCCAGCGTTCATCAGCGTCGGCGAGTTCGGCTCGAACAGGCGCCGCGTCATCAGACGATAGAACTCCCGCGCCAGCGTCTCTACCGCACCCTCGCTCGCGCCGTACTTCCGGTCCTCCTCCGCAATCACGCGCGCCACCCGCCAGAACATCTGCTCCGGCTCCTCCACCGGACGTCCCTTGTCGTCCTTCTTCAGGTAACGACGCGCCAGAACGATGCGCGCATTATCCGACAGGTCGGCAGCGGGCAGGTCGTCCGGCAGCACGTCCGCCGGCGCAGCGGCATGGGGAGGGTGTGCGCTCATGAGGTCTCCTCGAAGCAGCTATGAACAAGAAAGGTCCGGCCCGCGCGGGGTCGTCGTGATAACTCGTGGTCCCGAAATGCAAAGCGCCGGTCCCGTCAGGGACGTTGCGGCGGACACCCAATATGTCGTGGGGCGTCTACGATACAACCGCTAGATATGGGGGTCAAGGGGTTGAGTTATCCACCTCTGTGGATACCCCCTGATGACCGCTTTGCTCCTCGATTTTTCGGGGTTATGCACGTGTTCTCCACGCGTTGTCCACAGGTTATCCACCGCCCGGGGCGGTAGGGTGATGGGCCAGTCAGACGCGGTTTTGCTGTGGCTGAGGCAGGCATTCTGGTGGGTTTATCGGACGCGGAACCCACTCTGAAGAATGGCTGGTCCCTCCATGGCGACGTCCCGGCCGCACATGTGAGGACCTCCCGGTGGGACAAGGCGCTATTCCGTTGAGCCATTCTGCAGAGTGGGTTCCGCGTCCGGCTGGTGTCACTCCTGCGACCGCTGCTCCTCCGTGCTGCCCGTGGAATCATCCGGTCGCGGGATGTGCTGATCCGACCAGGGCAGCTCCTTCGCCTTTGGCTTCTCCTTCTTCGCCTTCAGGTCTCGCGGTTCATTCGGCATGTTCTTGTAATCCGTCGTACGACCTTCATCGGGTGCGATGTTGTGCTGATCGGGACGCTTGCCGCCCATGAGCTTCTCTCCTCTGCTTCAGGAATGTGAATCAGGGGTCAGTTACTTAAAGAAGCGTGCCGCGTTCGGATCAGAGGGAGGGGCCGCTTGGCCTCCTCCCGCCTGCGTTCACCCCGAAATCAGCTCTGCCCGCGCGAACGTCAGTTCCCCCGCATGAACATCAGTTCTGCGCGCGCGAGCGGAGGAACGCTTCCAGCGCGCGCACGTGCGCCGCTGCGATGCGTCGCTGCACGGACGGGTCGCGCAGAGCGGCTTCCTGCTGCGGAATCATCATGAACGCCGTTTCCGTGAGGACTGCGGGCATCCAGGTCGGTCGTGCGAGCGCGAGGTCTGCGCGTCCATAGCCGATGTCGCGGAGTCCGAGCTCTTCGAGCAGTTCACGCTGGAGCAGACGCGCCAGCTCCAGCGAATGGCGATGATAGTAGTACGTGCTCGTGCCGTTGTTCTCCCACGGATTCACACCGTCCGGGAACGCGTTGTTGTGCACGGACAGAAGCACGTGCGCGCCGGAGTCCGCGGCGATGCGCGGGCGATCGCCCAATGGCACAGTCATGTCCGTCGTGCGCGTCATCATCACGCGCGCGCCGGCATTCTCCAGCAGATCGCGCAGCTGTAACGCGATCTGCAGGTTGGCGTCGGCTTCACGCAGATCCGTCGGTCCGCGCGTCGAACGATCCTCACCTCCGTGACCCGGGTCGACGGCGATGAACATGCCGCGCAGTGGCGCGGCCGCGTCGATCACGGGCGGCCTGCGAATGCGCAGCACGAGTGCACCGGACGCGTCGTAGAACGTGTCGTAGCCCCACACCGGCTCCGAGAGATCGACACTCACGCGCAGCACGTCCTCCGCGGGCTGGCTCCACTCGGCCGCCGCCACGAGCGGGTCCAGACGGCCGTACTGGAAGAAGTTGATGCGCGACACTGCGCCGAACACATCGATGTGCAGCGAGCTGCGGTCTTCCTTCACCTGGAACGGGAGCCTCTCCGGCAGGGGGATCCGCAGATCGATGTAACGCGGCTCCGGCGAGAAGCGAACGGCCGCAACGGCGCCCCCGGCAGGTGCGGCGCCTGCCGGAAGTATGCGCACATCGCCCGCAGGCACCCACGCAATGCGGTCATCGCTCAGCCGGATGCGATACATGCCTCCACGCTGTCCCGTGACGACCAGGCGCGTGCCGTCCGGCCAGAAGAAATGATACGGCCCTCCGACATCGACGCGGCCCCGCACCGTCCAGTCCGACGAAGCGTCTGCGGGTGCGGTGACGATGCCGACGCGCGGGAGCGCGGGATCGAGAACGGCGACATTCAGTCGCAGCGGCTCGCGAATGGTGTCCGTGGACGTTATCACTTCGAGGATGGCGGCATCCCCGAACGAAGGATCGTAAACGGCGCGGGCAGCGGGAGCAGGCGCGCCCGTGGGATCGCCCAGCGGGGCCTCGCGCGCAGCCGATGTGTCCTCCGGCGCATCCGATGTATCCCGCGGATCAGCGAGGGGTCGCAACGGCGCGATCACTGAGCCGATCGCCGGCCGCGCGACAGCAGTATCCGCTGTGATGATCGGTTCGGTGATCGGCACGAGCGCCGAGTAGCGCACCCGCGCGGCCTCCCTCTGTGCCGTTGTGAGATCCGTCCGGAACTCGTCGCCGGGCGCGGCGACGGCCGCGCCGCCCTGCTCCACGAGCTGTATTCTGCGTCCATCCGGCAGCAGCACCGCCGCCCTTACGCCAGGCCTGGCGCGGAATCCTATTTCGATCGCCTCGCCCGCCTGCACGGCGACGGCACCCGTGGGGTAGGCGCCGGTGATCTCTGCGACGGCGCCACCCGCCTCGACGGGCACACGCCGCTCGAGCGTGGCGGTCTGACCATCCTTCGTCGCACTCAATCGATAGACGCCATCGTCGGTCACGGGGATGAACGCGAGGAAGCCGCCGTTCGGTGCAACGTCTATCGGACGTCCGTTGATTGTGAGCTGTGCGCGTCCCGAACCGGTCTGGCCGAAGATGAAATTGGAGTCGCTCGCGGCGATCGACGCGCCCTCTGGCGGATACCCGACCTCGAGGACGAGCGGACCGTCAACTGCAGGAATCGGCGGCAGGTCGGGCGTGCGCTGCGCCTCCGGCGTGCCCGGCACCGGGATCTCACCCATGCCTGCCGGCCCCTGCGCCGTGGGCGTTGATGCGCATGCGGTCACGACAATGACTGCGAATGTGGTCGCAAGCGTCGCTGCACGCGAATGAACCGTTCCTGACGCCGCGTTCATGGCTGACCTCCCGAACTCTGCGAAAACGTAGCTGTGGCTGCGCGCGACAGGGTTCGGCGGCCTGCCTATGGAAGGCAGGTGGCGAAGCCGTGGGTCATGCGCCCGGGTTCCGCAACGTCAAGCCCCGTGCCGTCCCGTCAGCTCCCGCTGAAGGTCTGCATGGCCGTCGGGCTGCGCCAGTAGCTCTCATCGCAGAAACTGAACGACGGGGCTCCATCAGCGGTCGCGCCCGCATCGCTCACCGGCGGACGATCTGCATGCACGCCGAAGAGTATGGTGCCCGTCGCCGGTGTGACGCGCATGATGCAGAACGCCTCCGGCTGCGCGATGAGCGCCGGGCGGACGTATGCGTCCGATGTGCTGCCGAGTCGGTCGTAGAGAACGTACCGCGCACCGACCGAGTCCGCGGTAGCGAAGAATGCTGCCGGATCCTGACTGAAGGGATATATGCTGCTGCGCTTGCCGGAGAGCGCGTAGAACAGGCGTGGCTTGCGCGTGAGGACCACGGCATCGTCCGGGAGCATTTGCGGCATCAGCTCCGCCAACTCGAAGAAGTCGTCCCACACCGGTCCGATGCAGGGATAACGGTCGCCTGCGCGGTACATGGCGGAACATGCGCTGCCCGTTCGCGATGCCTGGACGATCCCGGGCAGCGCCATCATGACCAGCAGCGCGAGCGCCGCGGCACCCGATGCGAACACATGACGCGGCGCCAGGCGGCGCACTACGGTCACAAGCATCTCGGCCGCGTAGTACAGGATCAGTGGCAGTGCGGGCAGCAGGAATCGCTCACCGGACCACACGTCCGGCCAGACGAAGATCAGCCCGATGTAGAGCGGCAGGAACAGCTCGGCCGCGCGCGGAGCGCGAACGCGCCGCAGCCAACCGCCCAGCGCTAGCAGGAATGTGATGACACTGATCAGCACGACCCCCGCCGCCGCTGCACCCGTCAGCAGGATCGGCAGATGAATCGACATGTACTTCCAGCCGTTCTGCACGATCCGCTGTAGCAGATCACCGGCACCGATGCGGCCGAGATCCGGTGCGTACGGATTGACCAGCCAGAACTCTGCCGCGTAGCTGCCGGCACCAACCCCTCGCGAGCGCAGCCACCACAGCAGCGCCGGCACAGCGGCGAGGACGACGAGCGCAGCGAGCTGTTTCCAGTGCCTGCGCCAGGCGAGCCAGGCCAGAGCTGCCAGCAGCAGCGGCAGACCCGCGGATCGCGTGAAGTAGGCAAGGAGTACGGCGGCGGCGGCCAGCGCAAAGCGTTTCCAGTCGTCCGGCCGCAGCCGCTCGAATGCCCAGAGCGCCATCATCGTGAAC
>DATABQ010000667.1:0-6631 GCA_036259495.1 Longimicrobiales bacterium
GCCAGCGGGAAATCAGGGACACGGACGATCCGTTGAAGCTGGCCATCGAGCGTGTACTCCCTGAAGCCGAGATGATCGGCATCGCCGACGATGACCGTATCTCCTCGCGTGCCTATGAACGACTCCCGCCCGAACGGGATCGCCGCGTCACCGCCGTCGAAGAAGAAGGTCTCGAAGCCAGCGGCCACGGCTACGGTATCTCCGACTGTGCCGTCCGCGTGGATCACGAGCAGGGGCTGAGGTATCCTCTTGCGGCCAATGGGATCGCGGAGTTGATCGAAGGCGTTGACCCGTAGCACGAAACGCCCGTCCGTGACCGGATGCAGCGTGTACGCTCGCCCGCCGGGCACCTCCATGGTCGTAACGCGTGTGTGCGTGCCATCTGCATCGAGAATGGTGAGGCGCTGCTGCCAGTAATCGAACGCCACGAGCGAATCACCTCGGTACGGAGCGACGCTGGTCAGTCTCCGGTACTCGCCCGGACCATCCCCTGCCCTGCCGTGAGAGAACAACAGCTCACCGGTTGGCGCATACGCTGAGACCGTCGATGAGCCGCGACTCGCCACCACGATCGAACCATCTGCGCGCCGGATGGCGTTGCTTACCCGGAAGAAGTCATTCGTGGACCCGGACGCGGTTGCAGCCAGATCGAGTATCGGGACCGGATCGACTGACCAGGCTGCACTCGCTTCCCACGCATGCTCATGCGACTCCACGATCGCTACGCCCGCACTGTCGCGCACCGTCGTCGGCTCGATGCTGGCCCTGCCGCAGGCAGAGGCGCCTGCCGCTACAACAGTGAGTGCAATGATGGATGCTGAAGAAAAGCGTGTCGACGCTAGCGGCACCGAGAGCGGGAGCGCGGGCGCTACGAGCGCGGTCATCGTGGTTACTCCAGCTGACGAGCTGAGGGAGCGGCAGACCGCTGAGCTTCACGAATACAGCACCGCGCGTCCGCGCAGTGCGGCCGTCCTCGGGCAGGGTGACGGCTGACTCAATATGGGGAGGACTGCTGCCGCGGCACCAGATTTACGTCTGACGCGGGCCTGTTCGCCGGGCGGGGGGCTCCTTGACGAGATCGCGATAGAAATCGCGCTCCTCCCTGAGGCGGTCGAGCTCACCGGTTGCGGTGTCGAGCTCCACTTCCGTGACCCTCAGCCGCTGCTCCACTGCCGAGAGGCGATCGGGCAGCCTCGTCAGCTGAAGAAGCGGCGTCCCGTCCGGCGCAGCGTCCGACACGGCTGCGGTCTTGCAGATCGCGCAGCGCTTCCTGTAGAACGGGATCGCGACGAGCCAGAGGCCGCCGGTTACGACTGCGAGCGCGAGCGTTCCCGCACCAATCTGACGCCTGGCGTCCACCGGTCGCCTGCACAGCGCGCAGTACATCGTGGCCATCAGGTGCTGCCCTTCCGTGAGTGTGGCATAGCATCGCCGGACGCTCGTCCAGCCGCTCCTTCCGGTACGGTCGGTGCCCACACGCGGTTTCATGGATGCTGCACGCGGGGCGAGCGCGTCACAAGCCGCGGCGAGAGCACCGGAAGCCGGCGGGGCATGGTGCGAGCCGCTGCAAAACGCTATGTCTCGGGGGCGGCTCCACCCTTCACCGACGCGAGATACGATGCGAAAAATGATCGCTGCACTGTTCCTGCTGTCCTCCTGTACTGCATCGCCGGATACGGCTCCCGGCGCTGCTGCGGATTCCGGCGACACCGCGGCCCCCATGGTGCCGGGAGTGGAGATGTTTCTCGCCGATGTGCCCGAGGCGTTGCGCGGCAGTCGTGTCGGCCTGATCACGAACCACAGCGCGATCGACCGCTCGGGCAATCTGGTTATCGATCTGATTGCGGCGCATCCGGACCTGGAGCTGGTCGCTCTGCTGGCGCCGGAGCACGGCATCCGCGGCACGGTCGCCGAAGGCGAGGCGATCGAGAGCGGCTTCGATGAGCGGACGGGCGTGCCGATCCATTCGCTCTACGAAGCGGAAGATCGCGGACCGACGCCGGAGATGCTGCAGGATGTCGATGTCCTGATCTACGATCTGCGCGAGGTCGGCGGCCGCACGTGGACGTACGTATCCACCATGGCGCTCTCGATGAAGGCCGCCGCACGAAAGGGCATCCCGTTCGTCGTGCTCGACCGGCCGAATCCGATCGGGGGCGAGATCGTGGAGGGTGCGCTGCTCGATCCGCGCTTCGCGACGTTCGTAGGGATGTATCCGATCCCCGCACGCCACGGCATGACGGTCGGCGAGCTCGCGACGATGTTCAACCGCAAGTTCGACATCGGCGCGGACCTCATCGTCGCGCGCGTAGCGAACTGGGATCGGTCGCAGTGGTTCGAGGACGTGGACATGCCGTGGGTGAATCCCTCCCCCAACCTGCGATCGCCGGACGCGCTGAAGAGCTATCCCGGCTCCGTCTACTTCGAGGGCACGAACATCAGCGAGGGGCGCGGCACGGACCGGCCGTTCGAGCAGATCGGTGCATCGTGGCTGAACGCGGAAGACGTCGCGCGCGTGATGAACGCGAAGCAGCTTCCCGGCATTCGCTTCGAGGCGATTACCATCCCCGTCGAGCCGACGGCCGCGAAGTTCGCGGGTCAGAACATTCCCGGAATTCGCTTCCATATAACCGACCGCGAGGCGTACCGGCCGGTGCGCACGTCGCTGCTGCTGATCGACGAGATCCGTCGCCAGCATCCGGACGACTTCGAGTGGAGCGGCACGATCGACCGGCTCACCGGATCCGACCGCGTCAGGCTTGCGATCGAAGCGGGTACGCTCGAGGCGCTGCTGGACGAATGGGACGCGGAAGCGGCGGCGTTCGTCGAGAGCCGCAAGCCGTACCTCCTCTATCCGTGAATCGCGGGACGCACGGATGGTGATTGTCGTGATGGGCGTGTCGGGTGTGGGAAAGACGACAGTGGGACGGGAGCTCGCGCGGGATCTCGGCTGGTCGTTCTACGACGCGGACGACCTGCACTCCCCCGGTAACATCGAACGCATGCGAAGCGGCACGCCGCTGACGGACGAGCATCGCGAGGCGTGGCTCTCCGCGCTCGCGACGCTGATCGGTGAGCACGCGCGCGAGAGCCATTCGATGGTGCTGGCATGCTCCGCACTCCGGCGATCGCACCGCGATGCGCTGCTCGCGAAGACGCCCGACACACGTGACGTGCGCCTGGTCCACCTGCACGCCGATGCCGCACAGCTCCGCGAACGACTCGAGGATCGTGACGGCCATTTCTTCCCCGCCGGGCTCCTCGCGAGCCAGTTCGACACACTGGAACGTCCCGGCCCCGATGAAGACGTGCTCGTGCTCGATGCGATGCGACCCGTCGATGAGCTGGTCGATACGATACGCACGGAGCTCGACATCTGATCACGCATCATTTGCATCGTCGGCGCCGCTTCGAATCGCATGGCCGCCGAACTGCTGGCGGAGCGCTGCGAGCAGACGGTCGCCGAACGAGTACTCATCACGGGAGCGCAGGCGCTGGATGAGCGCGAGCGTCATCACGGGCGCGGGCACATCGAGTGCGATCGCCTCCGCTACCGTCCACCGACCCTCGCCCGAATCCGATACCCACGGCGCGATGCTTTCGAGATCGCCATGCTCCTTCAGCGCACTCTCGGTCAGGTCCAGCAGCCATGAGCGGACCACACTGCCGTGGCGCCAGATCCCTGCGACCTGGGCCAGGTCCAGCTCGAGCTCGCTCTTGCGCTGCATGACGGCGAAGCCTTCGGAATACGCCTGCATCATCCCGTACTCGATACCGTTGTGGATCATCTTGACGAAGTGGCCGGCGCCGTTCGGGCCGACATGCCCCCAGCCGCGATCGGGTGCGGGAGCGAGCGTCTCGAAGACCGGTCGAAGGCGCTCGACGGCGGAGCGCACCCCACCGACCATGAGGCTGTAGCCCTCCGCGCGGCCCCATACGCCGCCGCTCGTGCCGACATCGACCAGCTGTATGCCACGCGCAGCCAGCTCCGCCGCACGGCGCTGCGTGTCGTTGTAGTTGCTGTTGCCGCCATCGATCAGCACATCGCCCGGCTCCAGCAGGTCGGCCGCGGCGCGCAACGTCTTCTCCGTCGGCGCTCCGGACGGCACCATGACCCAGACCGCGCGCGGCGGATCGAGCCGGTCGATCATCGCTTCGAGCGATGCAGCGCCGATGGCGCCCTCCGCAACCGCGGCCTCGATGGCCGCGGGGTCGAGGTCATACGCCACCACCTCGTGCCCGCCGGCCAGGAGCCGTCCGGTGATACCGGCGCCCATGCGGCCGAGGCCTGCCATTCCGATACGCATCGCTTCTCCGTTCAGTTGATTGGCCGTTTATGCCCGTGACCGTCGCACGACGCACGCCATCGTGCAACTTTCTGCGGCCGGGTGGTTTATGGTCGAGGGCGCAAACAGCACAGCTCCTCCTGCAGGTCGATGAGATGATGCCCGACGCAGCAGTGGCCTTCCAGTGCCGGGGTGAACAGCGGACTCGGCCGGCTCGGGTCCGAGTGCGGATCCTGACGACGGCGGCCTTCGTCATACCTGCCGCCGGTCCCGGCTGCGCCACAGTCGGCAGCACGAATGACGATGCGCTGGATGTCATGGTCGCAGCCGCACGCGGCGCATCGGCAGTCGATACCGTGTGGCCGGGATATCGGCCGTTCGACCACGGCTTCATCATCTTCGAGCCGGGGAGTGGCGCCTGGCTCACGACCGATGAGCCTCCGCCTGCACCGTGGACGGCGGTGCACTCGGCGGAGCCCGGCCTGCGCGACCGGCTCTACCATCGCTCCACCGACCTGCCGGGGCTCACGGGAGGCATCGACACGGAATATCCGATTGGCGAGGAGGGCTACCCCGCCGTGGAGATCGACCCCGGCACTGCCGGCACGCTAGCGACGCTGTACCATGAGGCGTTCCATACGTGGCAGCACAGCAACTTCTCCGATGCGCCATCGGGCGAGTTCGTGCCCGCCAGCGGGACCACACCTGCGGCGGTCGCAGCGATCGAACTGGAGCGACGGATCCTCGCGGCTGCTCTCGGTGCGGGCGCTGGAGCACGCGCGGATTCGCTCACCGCGGCGTTCCTGGCCGTTCGGATGCAGCGTCTGGCCGAAGCGTCGGACACTGTGCGTACAGTCGATCGCATGCTCGAGCGATTGGAAGGTACGGCGAACCTCGTCGGTTATCAGGCCGCGGCGACAGCGCTCGGCCGGGACCCGGAACGCGTACGAACTACGATCATCGCCATGCTCGAGGCGGACCTCGCCGATCATGCAGTCGATCTCGCGAATCGATATTACCGCTGGCGCGCATACGGCACAGGCGCTGCGATAGGGCTGCTGCTCGACCGGCTCGGCAGCGACTGGCGTGCACAGACGGCGGCGGGCACACCGCTCGATTCCCTGCTCCTGCGCGCCGCGCGCATTGCACCGTCTCCATCGCTCATGGCATTCGCTCAGGACCGCTTCGGCTACGACGATCTGCTGCTCGATGCGCGGCGCGACGCACCCGCCGTGAGCGCAGACCCGCTCGCTGAGTTTCTCGCACGGGCACCGCATCGCCTGGTGATCGAGATCGTGGCCGACAGCGGGTTCAGTCCGAGCATGAGCTTCGACCCGGGATCGGAAGGCTGGACGACGCCGGAGCCGTCGCTGACACTGCTGACCGCGCCGTCCCGTGCATCGATGACCGGTGCAGGCTTTGACCTCTCCGTCACCAACCGTCCGCTGATCATCGACGGACGTGCCGCACCGCTGCTGCGACTGGTCGTGCTGCTGCCCGAGGCCGCACGCGTTAACGGCACGGCCCCGACGGCCATAACCGGTCCGATCGATGGCACGCTCCGCTTCACCGGAAAAGGCACGGAGCTGCTGTTGCGCGGAGCGAACCTGCTGTCGATCCGGCTCGACCCCGGCGTCCTGACGCTTCGAGTGCGGCCGCCGGGAGAGACCTGATCATGGCGGCGGGCGTGCGTCCCGAGACGCCGTGCCCGGACCGGCCCGATGGTAATCTGGGTCCCTCCCGACCGATCGGGCCTTGCCAGTGGCCCATTGCGGATTGCGAAATCATCATGCGAAAAACCCGATCGGCCGGAACCAGCCGCGGATCGGCCATATCGCATATTGTTCCGGGACACAGCCTTACGCGGCTCCTGCCAATCCGGCATCTTCCCTGCATCCGGAATCCGGCTCCGGACCGATTCTCAAACGCATGCAGGTGACGATGCTATCGGGCGACCTGGACCCGTTGAACAGCTGGCTTTCGCGCGCACGCGTCCTTCTGGTGGACGATCAGGCGGCGAACCTGAAGTTCCTGCGGCATGTGCTGGAGACGGAAGGATATGGCGAGCTGATCGCGATGGAGGACCCGGCCGAGGCGCTGGAGCGCTTCGAGGAGCTGGACCCCGACGTCGTGATCGTGGATCTGTGGATGGGGAAGCTGGACGGCTTCGATTTCATTGGCCGGGTGCTCGAGCAGCAGCCGCCCGGGTCGTACCTGCCGATACTCGTCGCAACGGGCGATCACACGCCTGACGCGCGACGGCGTGCGCTGTCCGCCGGTGCACGCGATTTCCTGACGAAGCCGCTGAGTCCGGCCGAGGTTCGGCTGCGCGTGCGCAACCTGCT
>DATABQ010000668.1:0-2350 GCA_036259495.1 Longimicrobiales bacterium
GGCGCGACCCGGTGAAGGATCTGCAGACGCGGCTCGAGGCGGCGATCGACGAGGTCAGGCCGAAGATCCGCAAGGCCCTCGATGAGCTGGACGCGAGAGTCGATGAAGCGGTGGCGGACCTCCGACCCCGGGCACAGAACGCAATGAACGAGGTGAGGCCCAAGGTCGATCAGTTCGTTGCCGACGTTCAGCCGCGGCTGGACTCGCTGCTCGACCGGCTCCAGCAGAGGATCGAAGAGCTGCGGCGCGATCTGGATTCGCGTGCATCCCGAACGAACACGCCCGCGGGTGAGATCACGGCCGGCGCGAGTGCCGGTACCGCTCAGGACGCGGCTTCCGGTTACGGTGCGGCGGGGGCACCAGGCGGCGAGGGGATGACAGAGCCGGATTCCACGCGCGGTCCGGGCGCCGATGAGAGCATTCCCTGAATAGTGCCGGAGTGGAAGTGCGACGGCGACGACCGCTCGCACTTCACTCCCGTCATTCCACTCTACAGCTCCGTCTGAATCGCGCGAACCGGCGGTGCCGGCTCTTCGTCCCTGCTGACGATCGCCGCGAGCTCCGGCGCCTGAATCGAGCGCGCCTGCTGATCGACGCTTTCGAGCTGCGGTATCTCATCCGTGGTGACGGCGCCGAGATCCCGGAACTTGCGGGCGGATGGCAGCACGCGCGTCTCGAGCGAGCTCACAGCCTTGTTGTATGACGTGACCGTGCGGTCGAGCGCACGCCGCATGTCCGAGAAATGATGCGCCATCACCCGGACGCGCATGTACAGCTCCTTGCCGAGTGAGCTGATGTGCTGCGCTTCCCGCGTGATCGTTTCCTGTCGCCAGCCGTACGAGATCGCGCGCAGGAGTGCGATCAACGTGGTCGGTGTTGCGAGCACCACCTGCTTCTGGACGCCGCTCTCGATCAGAGAAGGGTCGATTTCGAGCGCTGCGCTGTAGAACGACTCGCCGGGGAGAAACAGCACGACCAGGTCCGGCGCGTCCTCGAGCTGATCCCAGTACGCCTTCTCGCCGAGCTTCTTGATGTGCGATCTGATCTGCAGCGCGTGCTGGTGTAGCCGGTCCGCGCGGGTGGCGTCATCCGTCGCTTCGATCGCCTCCAGATACGCCTGGAGCGGCGCCTTGGCATCGACCACGATGCGGCGGTCGTTGGGGAGTCGGACGATCATATCCGGCCGCAGACGGCCGTCATCGCCCTCCACCGTCTCCTGCTGCATGAAGTCGCAGTACTCGACCATGCCCGCCATCTCGACGACACGCTTCAGCTGGATCTCGCCCCAGCGGCCGCGCACCTGCGGAGCGCGCAGCGCACGAACCAGGTTCTGCGTTTCGAGTTGAAGCGACTGTTGTGTCTGCGCGAGTGAGCGCACCTGCTCCGTCAGTGTGCCGTACGCCTCCGCACGAACCTTCTCGAGAGCGCCGATCTTCCCGTCCACCTTGTCGAGCGATTCGCGCAGCGGCTTCACGAGCGTGTCGATCTCCCGCGCGCGTGCCTCCAGCTCTCCCTTCGCCAGCTGATGCTGCTGGCCGAGGGAGTTCCGCGCGATCTCGAGAAACGCCTCGTTGTTCTTGGTGAGTGCGTCCGCGGATAGTGCGCGGAACGCGTCGGCCAGCTTCTGCTGCGCGTTGTCGACGAGAGCGAGCTTCTCTCCCGCCGCACGACGCTCCTGGTCGAGCCGTTCGGAAAGCGTGCTCGCTTCGATGCGCGCGTCCGTGAGCTGACGCTGCAGCTCGGCGATGTGCTGATCGCGCTCATGCTGGTCGCGCTGCAGCTCGTTCACGCGGCTGGCCTGTGCGCGCGCGGCGACGAGGTGCGTGCGGAGCCAGAGCCCGATGATGGCCCCACCGATCGCAGCGCCGACGATTCCCCAGATGATTGGCATGTACTGCTTGGTGCAGGAGGGACAAGATCCGGTCCTGCACCAATATAGCACTTTTCCGCTGCCGCCGGAGGCTCGCGGTGCTGTCGCGCTGCACTACTGCAGTTACGGCACCGGCTGACCTCCGAACACGTGGATGATCTCGCCCGTGATGTAGCTCGAGTCGGTCCGTGCGGCGAGGAACACGTATGCAGGGGCGAGCTCCTCCGGCTGCGCCGGTCGCTTCATTGGAACGTCCGCGCCGAACTTCGCCGCTTTCTCCGCATCGATATCCGCCGGATTGAGCGGCGTCCACACGGGGCCCGGAGCGACACAGTTCACCCGGATCCCCTGCTGGAGCAAACTCTGCGCGAGCGATTTCGTGAACGCGTGAATCGCACCCTTAGTCGACGCGTAATCGAGCAGTCCTCCCGCGCCGTCAATTCCTGTCACCGATCCGGTGTTGATGATGACTCCGCCCTC
>DATABQ010000669.1:0-4310 GCA_036259495.1 Longimicrobiales bacterium
GATCAGATCCAGTGTGTCGAAGCGCACGCTGCGGCGCGCCTCGGGACGCAGCCGATGCAGTCCGTTGTGGTCGAACCAGCGCGCGCTCAGCTCCGGATCGATGTCCGTCATTGCGAAGTCGGTGTACTCGCCGCGGGCGGCGTAGGCGAGGCTGTCGCGATCGATGTCCGTGCCCAGGATCTCGAAACGGCCGTCGTCCTCCGGATGCTCACGCGCGTATTCCTGCACCATGATGGAAGCCGAGTAGGCCTCTTCACCCCCCGCCGTTCCCGCGCTCCAGATGCGGATCGTCCGATCCGGGCGTGCACACAGCTCCGGCAGGATGCGGCGCGACAGCATCTCCCATACTTCGGGATTGCGATAGAACTTGCTGACGTTGATCGTCAGTGCGTCGACCAGGCGCTCGTATTCGGCGGGGTCGGAGCGGAGCAACGCGCCGTATTCGGCGTAAGTGTGCACCGCACGGGCCCGCATCCGTACCGCGATGCGACGGCGCAGGCACCGTTCCTTGTAACCCTCACAGAAAAAGCCCACGCTCGACTGAATCTGCTGTTTCAGAACGCGCAGGTCTGCGGCGTCCTGATCGCTCAGATCACCGTGCGCGAGCGGCAGCGGTGGTGCCGGTGTGAGCAGGCGTGAGTCGCTGCCCGGAGCGGCGTTGGTACTGCGGGATGCGGCGTCTGCGCTGTCGTCCTGCCGGGTGCCGGGCTTCGGCCGCTCACCCGGAAGCATGCGCTACGATTTCGAGGTTGTTGCGGACGATCGCGTTGTCCGGATTCAGCTGGAGCGCACGCTGCCAGTACTGGACGGCGGAATCGAAATCACGCGCCTTGTAGTACAGATTACCGATGCGCGCAAACACGTCGTCGCCCAGGGTCGGGTTGAGCTCGGCCGCGCGCAGATAGTGCTGCAGCGATTCTTCGCGTGATGCGCGCCGGTACGCCACATCGCCGAGGTTCTTGTGCGCCTGCGCGAGCGATGCGTCCTCGTCCAGCGCATGACGGTATGAGCGGTCGGCATTCTCCAGGTCGCCGCGCCTCTCGCTGATGACGCCGAGCAGAAGCAGCAGCGGAGCGGAATCCGGATAGCTGTCGAGTCCCTGCGCGACGAGCGCCTCCGCCTCGTTCAGCTGATCCATTGCCGCGAGGTTGAGCGCGGCGAAATAGAAGTAGTCTGCGGACGGCCGTGTACCCGGCTTCAGTCGCGCCCGGTACTCGTCGAATGCCGAGCGCGCCTGGAAGTATCGTCCTGTGTGCAGCAGCGCGATGCCGCGGGCGAGCTCCGTGCCGGGCATCCCCGGCTTGACCGCCTCCGCTTCGTCGAGCACGAGCAGCGCGTCCGCCGGCCGATCCAGCCACCGCAGTGCGAGCGCCATGTTCACGAAGGCACCGTAATGTGCGCCGCGCTCCTCGAGCAGCGTACGGAGCTGGCGTACCGCATCGCGGCAGCGCATCTCGCGCAGTGCAGTGAGCGCGAGGTGATAGCGCGCAGCGAAATCCTTTTCGTCGAGCTCCAGCACACGCTCGAACTCACGCGCCGCATCGTCGAGCATCCCCGTGCGATAGAACGCGACGCCGAGGTTCCGCCGCTCCTGCAGCTCTGCTTCCCGGCCGCGCACGGTTTCCTCTGCCTTGCGTCCGACCCGGTGCGCAAAACCGGCCTGAATCAGACCGAACAGCGCCTTTCCGACGTCGAACTCGGCCAGGCGCGTCTGGTCCGCTACCTCCTGCACCGTGCGCGTACCGTCCAGCAGCGGCAGAATCTGCTCCTGCTCCGGCGTGAGCTGCGCATCGGACGCACGCACGCGATCCTGCTCCACGTCGAACAGCAGATCGAGCGAAGGTATCTTCTTCTCGATCATGCTCCACTCGTCGACACGCCGCGCGGCCTCGAGCAGCAGACTTTCGGGATTGATCGTGACGACCAGGTCCGCTTCGTCCGGCGTGGCGTCCGGCTCGAAGAAGAAGTTGCCACGTGACCAGGTGAAGAGGTGATAGATCGCCTCTTCGATCTGCAGCCGGATGTAGTGCTTGAGCTCGGACTTCGTGATGTGGTTGTACGATACGAGCAGCTCCCCGACACGGCGGTCCGGCTCGCGCGCCTGGTGCTCGAGCACCTGTTCGAGCTGACGCTGTGCGAGCACACCTTCGCGCACGAGGATGTCGCCGAGCCGGTCGCGGCGGTTCACGATGCGCGCATACGTGATGCGGCCGCGCTCGAAGTATATCTGACCGAAGCGCGAGCCGTCGGCTACCGACAGGCAGCCGGACTTCTGTCCGAGCGCGAGGAGCTGGCACACGTCAGCCAGGCTCGCTTCCCTGAGGCTGCCCTTGATGGCCACTAGTGGACTGTCTCCGAAGGAACGTGAGCACAGAGAGCGCGGATGCGCGCCGCTGGCAAGGAGCGGCGACGACGGAACAGCAGAGCTATCTCGAGGATTCGCGACGCAGTGTCCAGCGACGCGCAGGCGCGCTCGAATACCGCGGAACTTCGGAGACAGTCCACTAGTCCAGCTCCTGCACGAGGCTGTCCTGCATGTACGGCCAGTGCCAGAGCAGCTTCTCACGGTTCAGGAACCAGTCATCGACCTGCAGCTCCGGTTGCGTCGACACCGCCGGAACCGCAACCTCGTCCAGATCGACGCCGAGCGACTCGTCCGGCGCCGCCGGCTTCAGGTCCACCACCAGCCCGCTTTCCAGCCGGGTGCGCAGACGGTCCTCGAATCCGCTCAGATCATGCGGCGGTCGGTCCGCCGTGAACACCAGCTGGACGCCCGCACGTCGCGCATTGTCGAAGAAGTGGAAGAGCTCCTCCTGTGCGCGCTCCGTCTGACCGAGGGAGTCGACGCCATCGATGATCAGCAGACGAGCGCGTCGATACCGTGCCCGCCAGCTGTCGACCTGATTTCGCTTGAGTGCACCGATGAGCTCGGCGGCGAAATCCTCGCCCGTCAGAAAGGCGATCCCCGCATCGCGGTCACGCTCCCTGAACAGCAGCGCGAGGGCCGCCACGAGCGAGGTCTTCCCTGCCCCTTCGGGTGCGTGCACGAAGAACGGGTTGTAGCGGTCGCCCGGCTGCTGTGCCACCGCGCGCGCGGCACGAACCGCAAGCAGCTCGCGGTCCAGTGTCAGCTGTTCGAAACGCGGCCCGTCCGGGGGCGGCGGCAACGGCCGCATCCGCTCGCGCACCTGCTCGAGAAGCGATTCCGCCTCCTCCAGCCGGTCGGGATTGCGGAGGACATCCAGACGCGAGAGCTCTGCCGCCGCCGGATCGAGCTCACGGATCGTGTCCGCGATCTCGCGCAGCCGCTCGATTGTTTCATCGAAGCTGCTGAGCAGTGCATCCGCAGACGCATCGGTCACCTCATCCTCGAGCATCGACTCGAGCCGCCGCGTCCTGTAGCCCTCCGCCTCCCAGCGCAGCACCGCGTCCGCGATCCTCTGCTCCGGCGCCACGGTGGCCATGACCCGACCGACCGTGCCGGCCACCTCGTTCATGAACGCGCCGAACTCGTCCCGTGTCTGCACCTCCGCCGGGCGCCCCAGCAGATCCGCGACTTCCTCCGCACTCACCGGCCGCCGATCGAGCTCCTGCACCGCAATGATCCGGTTCAGCGCACCCTGCAGCTCGCGTACGTTGCCGAACGCATGCTTTGCCAGCGCCTCCGCAACGCCGGCCGACAGCAGGTGCCCGCGCTCTTCTGCCTTGTGTCGCGCGATCGCGACCCGCGTCTCGTAGTCCGGCACGCTCAGATCAGCCATCAGTCCGCCGGAGAAGCGCGAAAGCAGCCGCTGATCGAGGCCGTCGATCTCCGCTGGTGGCCGGTCGCTCGCCAGCACCACCTGTCCGCCGCGCGCGGTCAGTGCATCCCAGGAGCGGAGCAGTTCCTCCTGTGCACCGCGGCGTCCGGCGAGGAACTGGACATCGTCGAGCAGCAGGACGGAGGCGCCGCGCAGGCGTGCGCGGAACGCATCGCGCTCGCCCGCCTGGATGGCCTCCATCACGCCCTCCATCAGATGCTCGAGCGTGTCGTAGACGACCTCGATGTCTCCGTGGACGCGCCGGATGTGATTGCCTATCGCCATGATCAGGTGTGTCTTGCCGAGGCCCGACTCGCTGTAGAGGAACAGCGGGTTGTAGGCCGCGCCCGGCGCCTCCGCGACGCGCTTCGCGGCTGCGGCCGCGAGCCGGTTCGCAGTGCCGACGATATAGCTGTCGAACGTGTTGCGCGGGTCGAGTCCGAGCGACAGGCTGTCCTGCGTCATGGCGTGCACATCATCAAGGCTGCTGGATCTCCTGCCCGAAGCGTC
>DATABQ010000670.1:0-15069 GCA_036259495.1 Longimicrobiales bacterium
CGCTGCCGTTCCGGATCCTCAGCATCGACGCGACGGTCTTCGATGTATTCGGACTCGCGGCGTCCGCGGCGATGATCGTGCTGCTTCTGCTGCGCGCGTCCGGAAACCTGCGGGCGCTGGCCCGGCTGGAGCCGCCCGGCCGGCGCTGGAGCGGCGGAGCCTAGCATACACGCGCCTTGCACTTCCACGCACCGGGCGCAATTGTTCGCGCTCCACCAACGAGGAGATCCTGTCGTGTCGATCCGCTTTTCCCGAGCCCTGCTCATACTCGTGCTCGCTGCCGCTGCGTGCAGGATCGAGCGAACGCCACGCGTCGAGCGGGATGATCCGGCGAACGTCGCACGCGATGAGATCGAGCTGACGCTGCGCAACTATCAGGAAGCCCTGCTCGAGGGCGATGCCCGCAGTGCTGCCGCCGTGTTCACGCCCGGCGCGCAGGTCTACCTGCCCGAAACTCCCGTCATCGCCGGCCGCGGCGAGATCGACCGGCTGTTCGCGAACGGTATGGCCGGAGAGAGTATCGTGGAGATGGACATGCAGCTCGGCGACATCGACGTGGGCAACGGCGTGGCCCATCAGTTCGGCATGCTGGAGCAGACGTTCCGCGATGTCGAGGGCGACGAGCACGACATCGCGGGACGCTTCGCCATCCGATGGGTGCGCGCGGCCGATTCCGCCTGGCGGATCGACCGGCTCATCATCAATCACGCCCCGATGGACTCAGCCGCGGCTGCCGTGGAGTGACGAGACCGGCGACGGAGAGGCTATTCGACTCCGTCGTCGCTTCCGCTCGAGTCTGCCGCCTGCTCGTCCAGCTCGACCGCCTGCGACTCCAGATCCTCATCGTGGCCGTACACGTCATGATGGAAGCGCAGCGTGCCATCCTCCTTCACCCATGCCGTGAAGTACAGCAGATAGACCGGCACCGGCTTCCGGAGCGGGATCCACTTCTCCGCGCCCGTCGCGACCATGCCGTCGATCGAGGCAGGTGAATGTGAGGATGCCTTCGACACGAGCAGCCGCGCCAGGTCTGCCGGCCGCTCCAGCCGGATGCAGCCGTGGCTGAAGTCGCGGCGCACGCGCGAGAACAGATGGTCGGCCGGCGTGTCGTGCAGGTAGATGTTGTCATCGTTCGGGAACAGGAACTTGAACCTGCCCAGAGCGTTCGTCGGCCCCGGCCGCTGGCGTACGCCGTTGGCCGTCCGCTCGAAATTGTTGCGCGCGAGGTATCCCGGATCGCGCTCCATCGCAGGGTAGATCTCCTCCTCGAGAATGGACTTCGGCGGCGTCCAGTACGGGTTCACGACGATGTGCTCCATCGTGTCCGCGAACACGGGCGTGTTCCACCCGGGCTTACCCACCACGACGTTCATCGACTCGATCGCATGGTCGTTCTCGACCACCTCGAGCTCGAACCCGGCAATGTTCACCAGCACGAACAGACGACCCAGGTCCTGCGGAAGCCAGCGCCAGCGGTCCATGTTGAGCTTCACTTCCGCGATCCGCTCCTCCACGTCGTGGTTCAGCTCGCGCAGTGTTCCGCTGCCGACCGTACCGTCGTCGTCGATTGCATGCCGCTCCTGGAAATGACGCAGCGCATCGCGCAGATCGCGGTCGTAAACCGCCGGATTCGCAGCACCACGACCCGCAAGCTGCGCTTCACGCCGGTCATCGCTCGCAGCAAGACGCGCGCGGAGCAGCATCACCGCCCGCGATGAATCGCCCTCCTCCACCTCAATGTCGTCCGGCAGCTTCGCCCACCCGCCCGCGTCACGCACGCGACGCAGCCGCGCCAGCGCCTGCATCATCCGCCCGTAGTACGGCATTCGCGGACGGAGCCGCTCGATGATCTGAACCGGATCGCCTCCCCGTACCAGCGAGCGCAGAACGGGCTCACCCGGCGCCGCGCTTCGCGGGATCTGCCAGGCCGCTCCAACACTGTCAGGGTCGATCGCGCCGCGCACCACATCCGTCGCATACCGCATGTAGCCTTCGCTGAGCACCACATCCAGATCCGCCGCGTAGTCCGCACGTGCCGCGTCGTCGAGTGCTGCATCGCCTTCCGTGTCCAGCAGCGAGATCAGCCGTGCCGCGATGTCGTGGCCGTAGCTGTTCGGATCGAGCCCGTCCTCCTCGGCCCTTCCAATCGCCGCGTGCACCGCACGCGCGCGGTCCATGTCCTCGTCACCCGTCCACGCCGGGCGATACCGCAGGCGGCGGTAGAACTCCAGAACCGGCGCCGATACCGTTACCGTGTCGCCGGCAATCAGGGGCAGCACCGCCGTCGAATCCGCCTGCGCCAGCACCGCCCTCAGCCGCTGGGAGGGTGAGTGCTCTCCCTGCGTTTCGGCCTCTGCACCGCTGCAACCCGCCGAGACGATCGCGGCGATCATCAGGAGTGCCTGTACACATCTATTGGTCATCCAACTCTCCAGTCGCTGGTCCAGATGGACTGAAGTGCAAGAAGCAGGCTCCGGCGCCCCGGGTGGATCGTATGGGAGCACGCGCGGCGAGCACGGAAGTCATGTCATGAAGACGAGTTTATACACGGCTGCGGCGATGCATCCGCTGCTGACGGTGTTCGGTACTCTGGCCGCCGTTACCGCGTTCCGCGCGCTGCGCGGCAGGCACTGAGATCAGCGCCGTATCGCCCGCGCCGCCCCCCGCCGCACAGCTCTGATAGCCGTCCGGGGGTGAAGGCTTCGCGATCCGCGCCAGAGCGCGGGATGGAAGAGGAGGAGCACGGTATAGATCTCCAGGCGGCCGACGAGCATGAGGAAGGTGAGGACCAGGTCACCCTGCCATTGCATGTCACTGAAGTTGGCGGTGGGCCCCAGCTCCGCGAGGGCGGGACCGACATTGCTGATGGCCGTTGCGGCCGCGCCTGCTGATGCGGGGAGCGAGTAGCCGAGCATGGCGATGGCGAACGTGCCGACGCCGAACAGCATCATGTATATGAGCACGAAGCCGAGCACGTTGAGCATGATGTGCTCGTGGACGGGTCTGCCGCCCACCTTCGGCACGAACACGGCGCGGGGATGGAGCTGCTTCCTCACTTCCATCCACGCGTGCTTCAGCACGAGCAGGACGCGGATCATCTTCATCCCGCCCGAGGTCGAGCCCGCCATCCCGCCCAGGAAGAACAGCAGGAAGAGCAGGATCTGCGCTGCGGGCGCCCATAGCACGTAGTCGGCACTGCCGAAGCCGGTGGTGGTGATGATGGAGACGACCTGGAATGTCGCGTCGCGGATCGTCTGCTCCAGGGGCGCTCCAGGAGCATACGTCAGCGTCGCGATGATGGCGGCAGCGACAAGGATGATGGCTGTGTAGAGACGCCATTCCGAGCTGCTCACATAGGCGTTCCTGCTGCGCGCGAGCGAGCGATAATGCAGCGTGAAGCTGGTACCGGCGAGAAACATGAAGACGATGGTCACCCACTGGATGTAGGGTGAGAACGCGGCCATGGATGCATTGCGCGTCGAGAACCCGCCGGTCGGCATGGTGGTGAGTGCGTGGTTCACGGCCTCGAACACGGACATCCCGCCGAGCACGAACAGGAACGCGAGCAGCACGGTCAGGCCTGCGTAGACCATCCACAGCAGCTTTGCGGTTTCGCGTATGCGCGGGCGCAGTCGGTCCGCAGTGGGGCCGGGTGCTTCGAGGCGGAAGAGCTGCATGCCGCCAACGCCGAGGTAAGGCAGAATGGCGACGCCGAGAACGATGAAGCCCATCCCGCCCAGCCACTGCGTGAGGCTGCGCCAGAAGAGAATGCCGGGCTGGACGGCTTCTATGTCCGCGAGGACGCTGGAGCCGGTAGTGGTGAAGCCGGACATGGACTCGAACAGCGCTTCGGCGGGCACTGGTATGGCGTTCGACAGCAGGTACGGCAGAGCGCCGAAAATAGCGACGGCCGTCCATGCGAACGTCACGGTGAGGAATGCTTCACGGAAGTTGATGTCCTGCGGCACGTGAGTCAGGCCGCGGCCGGCGGCGCCGACCACGGCAGTCGCAAGTGTGGCGATGGCGAGCGGAGCGAACGATCCATCGCGCAGCATCAGTCCGACGACGGCGGCAAGCGCCATGGCGCCAGCGACACCGAGCAGAAGCGTGCAGACGAGGTGGCTCACGTCGGCCAGGCTGACATGGCCGCGGCTCGGCGGGTTCTTTGCGATCGGTGGCAGTCGCGGTATCAATCGGCCGCGGACCGGCTCAGCCAAACAGGGCCTCGATGTCGCGGAGTGCATCGGGACGGACGAACACGATCACGCGATCGCCGACGAGAATGCGGTCCGTGCCGCCGGGGATGATCACACGTTCATTGCGGATGATCGCACCGACGAGGCTGCCGGGCGGCAGGCGTACTTCGGAGAGCGGTATGTCGGCGTAGCGGAAGCGCGCGTTCACATCGAACTCCACACCCTGCGCAGTGGTGCCCTTGAGCGTCGCTACGGCGAGAACGGACCCGCGACGGACATAGCTGAGGATCGCATTGACGGCCGCCATGCGCGGAGATACGGCTGCGTCGACGCCCACACGTGCGACCAGCGGGATGTAATCGAACCGGTCGATCAGCGACACGACCTTGCGTGCGCCGAGGCTCTTCGCGAGGAGGCACGAGAGCAGGTTCGTCTCGTCGCTTCCCGTATACGCGACGAATCCGTCGGCGTCGCCGATCGCTTCCATCTCGAGCAGATCGAGATCGGTTGCGTCACCGTGGAAGACGAGGCTCCTGCGCAGGTCTTCCGCCAGCTCGACGGCGCGGCTGCGGTCCGCCTCGATGATCGTGCAGTCGATGCGGTGCTCCTCCAGCATGTGGGCGAGGAACCATGCCTCGCGACTTCCACCGGCGACGATCACGCGCCGCAGGTCGAAGCGCGCATACCCGGCCAGCGGCAGTACCTCCGGCAGAGCCTGCGGCTCGCCGAGGATGAACACCTGATCGCCGACCTCGATGCGCGTGCCTCCCGTCGGGATGATCGTCTCGCCGCCGCGAGCGATCGCCACCACGAGCGCGCGCACGCTTGTCGCCTGACGCCCGATCTCCAGGAGCCGCTTGCCCGCGACCGGCGCGTCGGGCTTGACCCGCACGCCGATGAGCTGGACCAGCCCGCCCTCGAACTGCGCAAACTCCGCGGCCGCGGCACTCTGGAGGAGCTGATAGGTCTCCAGCGCGCACTCGCGCTCCGGGTTGATCATCAGATCGACGCCGAGGCGTTCCGGGGGAAGGATGCCGGTGTGGTCGTAGTAATCGGGCTTGGAGACGCGGGCGATACGCTTGGGAACCTCGTACTGCGATGCCGAAAGGCATGCCATGAGGTTGATCTCATCCTGGCTCGTGACGGCGAGCAGCAGATCCGTCTTCTCGATGCCCGCCCGCTCGAGCGTGGTGAGGCTCGCCCCGTTTCCTTCGACAACGAGAGCGTCCATGGTGTCCTGGATGGCGCGAACGCGCTCACGGTCCTGCTCAATGACGACGACGTCGTGATTCTCCGTGGCCAGCTGCCTGGCCAGGTGGAATCCGACGTCGCCGGCGCCAAGGATCAGTATCCTCATGCCGTGATCATGTGCCGCATGCGGGGAACGTAATCGGCGTCTGCTGCTGCAACAAGCGAGACGTGCCGCTCGTTTGCTCCACCCGGGTCAGTGTGGCGGCGTGGGCGGGCTTCAGCCTCTGCCGGCAGCCGGTCTGGCCGGATCCGCACCGCGTCCGCCGAAGTCGTCGCCGACCGCCGACAGCGTGAGCAGCAGCGCGCTTTCCTCGAGCGCCCTGATGTCATGTGCATCGCCGGGGCCGAAGAACAGCAGCTGTCCCTGGCGCAGCTCGTGGGGCACATCGCCGACGCGGAACTCGAGCCGCCCCTGAATGAGCTGGAGCGTCATGGGGCTGTCCGCCTGATGGGTACCCACTTCGATACCCGAGTTCAGAGCGACGAGCACCAGCCGCATTCGACCGGAGCGTGCGAGCGTCCGTCCGAGCCTGCCGGTGCGCCGGTAGGAGTCATCGTCGCGCAGCTCGCGCACCTGGGGCTCGAGATCGAAGATCATCATCGGCTCGTCGAGCGTTCGCTGGATCGGTGTCATCCCTGCTCTCCTCTCAGTCTCTCTTCGACCATGGTCTTCAGCATCGCGGGATTGCCCTTGCCCTGCATCTTCGCCATCGCCTTACCGACGAAGAAGCCGAGCAGGCCGGCCTTCCCGGCGCGGTATTCGGCTACCTTGCCTGCGTTTTCCTGGAGCACCTGATCGACGGCGCTGCTCAGAGCGGCCTCATCGCTGACCTGGCGCAGGCCCCGCTTCTCGACGATCGTGCGCGGGTCACCGCCCTGCTCGATCAGCACCGCAAGCACCTCGCGTGCCGCACTGCTCGAGATCTCGGCCGAATCGATCATGTGTGCGAGCGCGCCGATCGCGGCACCGCCCACCGGCAGCTCACCGACGCGCTCGCGAGATTCCCGCGGCATGTCGTTCACGATGAGCTTCGCGACTGTGCGCGGTGTCGCGCCCGCGTCGACTGCGGCATCGAAGAACGCGGCGATGGCCGCATCACGCGTCAGCACCTCCGCCTGCTCCGCGGGCACGCCCATCTCGGCAGTGAGACGGCGCCGGCGGCCTTCCAGCCGGCCGTCGCGCGGGTCGGGTGCGCGCGCCACCATCTTCTCCGGTGCATCGACTTCAGGCTGAGCCTTGCGGCGCGAGGGTGCCGTCCTGCGATCCGGCCGGCCGTCCGACTTCTGCGGCGCCGCGCCCGTGACCCGCGCCCACGTGTCGCGCAGCGTCACCGTACGGTTGAAAACGAGCGCGTCCGGTGCCGAGTCGACGATGTCGGCCGTGAAATAACCGAGTCGCTCGAACTGGAATCGCGCGCCCGGCTCGGCTCCCGCCACCGACGGCTCGATCAATGCCCGCTCGATCACGACGAGCGAATCCGGATTCAGTCGCTTGCGGAAATCGCCGTCATCGACGGCTTCGGGATCCGGGTCGGAGAACAGCCGGTCGTAGAGGCGGACCTCGCACGCTACCGCGTGTTCGGCGGACACCCAGTGCAGCGTGCCCTTCACGTTCCGGCCGGACTCCGAGCTGCCGCCCCTCGTCGCCGGGTCATACGTGCAGCGCAGCTCGATCACTTCGCCATCATCGTCCTTCACTACACCATCGCAGCGGATGATGTAGCCGTAGCGCAGACGCACTTCGCGCCCCGGTGCGAGCCGGAAGAAACCTTTCGGCGGATCCTCCGCGAAGTCGTCGCGCTCGATGTACAGCTCGCGTGAGAACGGCACGGGGCGCGAGCCCTCCTTCGGCACGTCATGGGGCCAGAACGGCGCGTCGAGCTGCTCCACGCGATCCTCCGGCCAGTTCGTGATGACCACGCGCAGCGGTCGCAGCACGCACATCACGCGCGGGGCCCGCTGATTGAGATCGTCCCGTATCGCATACTCGAGCTTCGCGATGTCGACGCGCGTGTTCGCCTTCGCCACCCCGATCAGCTCGCAGAACGCGCGCAGCGACTCCGGCGTCACACCGCGGCGCCGCAGCCCCGCGATCGTGGGCATCCGCGGATCGTCCCACCCGCTCACATCGCCCTGGTTCACGAGCTGGAGCAGCTTGCGCTTGCTCATGACGGTGTAGTCGAGTGCGAGGCGCGCGAACTCGATCTGCCGCGGCCGCGACTTCGGAGGCACCAGCATGTCGCCCTCACCGCGCGGCACGTTCGCGACGATCCAGTCGTACAGCTCGCGGTTGTTCTCGAATTCGAGCGTGCACAGCGAATGCGTGATCGACTCCAGCGCGTCCTCGATCGGATGCGCGTAATCGTACAGCGGGTAGATGCACCACGCATCTCCCTGCCGGTAATGATGCGCATGACGGATGCGATACAGGATCGGGTCGCGCATCAGCATGTTCGGCGATGCCAGATCGATTCGAGCACGCAGCACATGAGCGCCATCAGCGAACTCACCTGCGCGCATGCGACGGAACAGGTCCAGGCTCTCCGCCGCCGGGCGGTCCCGGTATTCCGTGGGGCGGCCCGGCTCCATGACCGTGCCCCGCGCATCACGGATCTCCGCCTCGCTCGACGAGTCCACATACGCGAGCCCCTCCCGGATGAGATGCTCGCCGAACGCGTACATCTGCTCGAAATAATCCGACGCGAAATACAGGTGCTCACCGTAATCGAAGCCGAGCCATCGCACATCCTCGATGGTCGAGTCGACGTACTTCACGTCCTCCGTCTCCGGGTTCGTGTCATCGAACCGGAGGTGACAGCGCGCGTTCGGGAGCTCGCGTGCGATGCCGAAGTTCAGGCAGATGGACTTGGCGTGGCCGATGTGCAGAAAACCGTTCGGCTCCGGCGGGAAGCGTGTGACGATGTGATCGTGCCGCCCCGCTTCCAGGTCGTTCACGATGATGCTGCGTATGAAATCGCGGCCGGCCGCCGCGTGTCCGATGTCGGTTCCGGTGCTCATCATTCCGTGTGGTTGGGGCGTGCGCGGGCAGCGCGGAAGGTAGCATCCGCGTCCGGCGGGGGCGAGGCGATGGCGGCGGGTGTCGGCTGCGCGGCGATGCTACTCGCGCGCCTCGACGGACATGTCGGCGATTGCGAGCTGGACGTAATCGTGAACATCACGGCGCAGCTGCACGTGCCGCCGGTTGCGGGCCGACGGGTTGAGCCGGTTCGTGAGCAGCACGACGAAGACATCGCGAACGGGGTCGACCCAGATGCTCGTCCCGGTGAATCCCGTGTGACCGAACGACGACTGCGTGAAGTAGAGACCGGCAGAGGACCGGTGCCCGTCCGGTGCATCCCAGCCGAGGGGGCGGCCGCTTACGCGCTCGTTCCGGAGCCAGGTCAGGAACGTGCCCGTCTCGAACAGCGGATTGTCGCGGCCGTGGGCGGCGTCGAGAATCGCCTGACCGTATACCGCCATGTCGCGCGCGGACGAGAAAAGCCCTGCGTGTCCGGCGACGCCGTCCATCGCCCACGCGTTGAGATCGTGCACGACCCCGTGGACCAGAGTGTTGCGGACGTACGTGTCGTACTCTGTGGGCGCGATCTGGGCGAGCGCAAAGCCGCCGTACTCACCGTGCGCGGTCAGCGGGTTGAAGCGCGTGTCATGCAGCTCGAGCGGCCTGAACACGCGGCTCTGGAGCAGGTTGTCCAGCCGGCTGCCGCTGACCTCCTCGAGCACGGCGCCGAGCAGGATCATGCCGACGTCGCTGTATTCGCGGCGCGTGCCGGGCTTCGACCACACCTCCAGCTCGCCGAGCGATGCGATGATCTCGCTGCGAGACCGCCAGCCCGGCCACAGGTCGGCGCCCGCGGGCAGTCCGGACGTGTGCGCGAGCAGGTGCCGTGAGGTGATCTCGCCGTGAAATCCGCGCGACGGCCAGTCGGGCAGGTAGCGGTGAATCGGCGCGTCGAGCATCAGCCGGCCTTCGCTGGCCATCTGAATCGCGACAGTCGCCGTGCCCATTGCCTTCGTGAGTGAGGCGAGGTCGTAGAGGGTGGAATCGGTGACCTCGGGCGCGAACGGCCCCCAGTCCGTGTGACCGTAGCCGCGGAGCCGCACGAGCTTGCCGTGCCGGCCGACTACCAGCGCCGCACCCGGAGATGCGCCGTCCTCCAGAGCATGCCGGATCACCGAGTCCACGCGCAGGAAGCGGGCGGCATCGAAGCCCGCTTCCTCCGGCGACACCTCGGGTCCGCGCGGCAGAGCATCCGCCGCCGGATCCGCGCCAGCACGCTCGGGCGCTACCCTGACCGGCTCGCCGAGGGGCGCGATCGCGGCCGGCTCGCCCAGCGGCGTCACCTCGATCGGATCACCCAGCTGGGCGGCCGCCGCCTGCGGTGCAACGAAAAGAGTCCCGATCAGCGCGACGAATGCAGCGAACGCACCACAGGTGAGCGTGCGAACGATCGCAGATCGGGACCAGGCGGAGGTATAGGTCATAATGCTTCGTACAACGAGGTGGAACGTTCGTTCCGCTACGTCTCAGCTATCGGACTGCCCCTGCTGCGGGTCGGCTTCCTCGATGCTGCGACGCGTTCCCGGCTTTACGTTGCGATGAGGCGACTGCTTGCCGTGTGCGCCCGGCTGGCGCCCCGCATCGTGCACCGTGTCGACGGCACCCATCTCCCGCTCCCGGTCGAGCGCGCGATCACCTGAATCGGGGTCGTTGGAACGAGGGTCGTTTCCGCCCTTTTCGGGCTCGGTCGGCTGCGGGTTCCGGCGGGCGGTTCCGGAGCTGCGGTTTCCTGGCGACATGAGCGATTCTCCTGCTGATACATGGTTGTTTCGCACAGGCCGGAGGTGCAATATGCGCGCCCCGCCGAGGCTCCGACGCGACTGGCTTGCGGCTCCGGGTCCGGTTACATTCGAGGACCTCGCAGTCAGTCCCCTGCCGACGCCGGCCGGATCTGCCGTCCATTCAGCAATATCGTCCTGGAGACAGAATGGCGACCCGAATCCGCGACATTGCGCTCCCGCTGACGGATCCTGCAGCGATCGATGCGATCGTGTCGCAGCTTCCCGTGGGTGTGATAGTCGCCGAGGCGCCCGGTGGTCGTGTCGTGACGGTGAATGCGCGGGCGGAGCAGCTGTGGCGGGGTGAGGTGCCGCGCGCGGCATCGATCGAGGAATACGGCCTGGTGTACACCGGCTACCGTCCGAGCGGCGGCCAGTACAGCAGTGACGAGTGGCCGCTCGCCCGGGCGATCCAGCACGGAGAGGTGGTGGCGGACGAGGAGATCGAGATGCTCTTCGAGTCCGGCGAGCGCCGCATCATGCTGGTGAGCGCGACGCCGATCTTCGATATCGAAGGCAGAGTCGCGCGCGCCGTGACTCTGTTCCATGATGTGACCGAGCAGCGGCAGGAGGAGCGTCGTCGCGAGTTCCTGATGGAGCTGAGCGATGAGCTGCGTCTGCTCGATGAAGCGATTCCGATCATGGAGACGGCCGCGGTCGCGACCGGCGAGCATCTCGGTGTGAGCAGCACGTCGTTCGCGGATGTGGATCCGGACGGTCGTCACGCGATCGTGCATGCGGAGTACCGGAACGGTCGCATCGTGTCGACCGGAAAGTATTACCTCGAAGACTTCGGTCCGCAGCTCGTGGAGCGCTTGCGGCGCGGCGAGTCCGTGTCGGTGGAGGACATCGCATCCGCGCGTGATGCGACACCGGACATCTTCGAGGGCTGGGGCATTCGCTCGCTTCTCGCCGTACCCGCCGTGCGGCACGGTCAACTCGTCGGCCTGTTCGCCGTGCTTCACACGGCGCCGCGACGCTGGAGTCGATCGGATATCGCGCTCGTCGGCACGGTCATGGAGCGGACCTGGCACGCGGTCGAGAGCGCGCGCGTGCACGCGGAGCTTCGTCAGAGCCGCGAGTGGCTGACTCTCGCACTCCGTGCCGGCTCAGCGGCCACGTGGGAGTGGGATCTCAGATCGGGCGAGATCTTCTGGTCGGAGGATGAGGGCCGTCTGCTCGGGCTGGACACGCCGCGCCGCTCGCTCACGTTCGGCCGGTGGCTGGCCCTGGTCCACACGGATGACCGCCGCGAGGCGAAGAAGGCGGCGCAGCACATCGCCACGATGCGCGAGGGCGATGTGGAGTTCGAGTATCGCGTCGCAGGAAGCGCAGAGCCGCGCTGGATCAACATGCGCGGACGCGTAATCGCAGACGTTCGCGGGCTCCCGTATCGCGTGGTCGGCGTTGCCGTGGACACGACGGATCGCAAGAGGACGGAGCTCGAGCGCGAGGACCTGCTGCGCGAAGCACGCGAGGCGAGCGATGCCAAGTCGCACTTCATCAGCGTCATCTCGCACGAGTTCCGCACACCGCTGACAGCGATCATCGGCTATACCGACCTCCTGTCCACGGGCGTGTCGGGACCGCTCCAGCCGACTCAGACACGGCAACTCGACCGCATACGCACCAGCGCCTGGCACCTGACACAGCTCGTCGATGAGATCCTGACGTACTCGCGGCTGGAGGCCGGACGCGAATCGCTGCACTTCGAGGCCGCTGACGTTGTAACGCTCGCGCGCGACGCCGTCTCCCTCGTGAGCCCCGGCGCTGCCGCAAAGGGCCTCGGCCTCGCCTGCGAGCTGCCCGACAACGCGATACCCGTCCGTACCGATGCAGGCAAGCTCCGGCAGGTGCTGCTCAATCTGCTCGGGAATGCCGTCAAGTTCACCGAGAAGGGCGGCATCACGCTGCGCGTCCGGCCGGTGGAGAGCAGTGTCGAGTTCACCGTCGCGGACACCGGTGTCGGCATTGGGCCGGATAACCTGGAGCGGATCTTCGACCGGTTCTGGCAGGCGGATCACGGTGCGGTGCAGAACACTTCAGGCGCGGGCCTCGGCCTGACGGTATCCCGCAGGCTCGTGGAGCTGATCGGCGGGCGGCTGGTCGTCGAGAGCGTGGCGGGGGAGGGAAGTACGTTTTCGTTCCGGATCCCGGCAGCGGGTGTGGAGGTGTCGCCGGGCTGACTCGCATGTTTGTCTGCGCTGGCACGTCATGGACTCCCGGACATCCGAACCCGCTCTGCTGCGTATCTCCGCCGCGATCGATCGCGTGACGGGTTTCGTCGGTCGCGCCGCGGCGTGGCTGACGCTCATCATGGTGCTCGTCGGTGCGTTCAACGCGATCGCGCGCTACCTGGGGCGCTACATCGGCATCAATCTCAGCTCGAACGTGTATCTCGAGCTCCAGTGGTACCTCTTCAGCCTGGTGTTCCTGCTCGGTGCAGCGTGGGTGCTCCGTGAGGGTGCACACGTGCGCGTCGACGTGCTGTACGCGAGGGTGTCGACGCGTGCGCAGAGCCTGATCAACATCATCGGCACGCTGCTGCTGCTCGTGCCGTTCTCCGCGTTCGTGCTGTGGGTGTCGGCGCCGATCGTGAGTGCGTCCTGGCGCATACGCGAGGGATCGCCGGATCCGGGCGGCTTGCCGCGCTACCCGCTCAAGGCGCTGATCCTCGTGTGCTTTGCACTGCTGCTGCTCCAGGCGGTGTCGGAGCTGATCAGGGAGGTACACCGCTTCCGTCATGCCGACGAACTGGATGAAGAGGCGCGTAACGCGGACGTGCTCCGTGACGGGGCATCGCACGCTCCGGAGGGGGTTTGACCGCGAACTGGCTCGCGCCGTTGATGTTCGCGGCCGTCTTCCTCGTCATCTTCATCGGCTATCCCGTGGCGTTCGCGCTCGGCGGGACTGCGCTGGTGTTCGCGGCGATCGGCGTTCAGCTCGGCTTCTTCGACTGGCATCTGTTCTATGCGATGCCGGAGCGGATCTTCGGCATTATGGGCAACTACGTGCTGCTCGCGGTGCCGTTCTTCATCTTTATGGGTGTGATCCTCGAGCGATCACGCCTGGCCGAAGACCTGCTGACGACGATCGGCAAGCTGTTCGGCGCGCTGCGCGGCGGCCTCGCTCTCGGCGTGGTGTTCGTCGGCACGCTGCTCGCCGCCGCGACCGGAGTCGTGGGCGCATCGGTGGTATCGATGGGCAGCATCTCCCTGCCCGTCATGCTCAAGTACGGTTACGACAAGCGACTATCCTCCGGCATCATCCTCGCCTCGGGCACGCTCGGCCAGATCATTCCGCCCAGTATCGTGCTGGTCGTGCTTGCAGATCAGATGGGCATCGGCGTCGGCGCGCTGTTCGTCGGAGCGCTGATTCCGGGCCTGCTGCTCGCCGTCATGTACGCGCTGTACGCAGCCGGAGTCGCACTCGTCCGTCCCGCGCTCGCGCCCGCGCTGCCCGTTGCAATGCGCGACATCACGGGTGCGGAGCTCGCACGACAGGTGGCAGTCGTGCTGATGCCGCCGCTCGTGCTCATCCTGCTCGTGCTCGGGAGCATCTTCGCCGGTGTGGCGACGCCGACCGAGGCCGGTGCAGTCGGGGCCGTAGGCGCCATGCTGCTCGCGGCAATCCGCCGCCGTCTGAACGTGTCAGTCGTACGCGAAGCCGCGACGGAGACCGCGAAGCTCACGACGATGGTCGTGTTCCTGCTCATCGGCTCGACCATGTTCGCGCTCGTGTTCCGCGGATTGTTCGGCGACATCTGGATCGAGAACCTGCTCACGAATCTGCCGGGCGGAGCCGTCGGCCTGCTGATCGTCGCGAATCTGGTCGTGTTCACGCTGGGCTTCTTCCTCGATTTCTTCGAGATCGCGTTCATCATCGTGCCGCTGCTCGCACCGGCCGCGCAGCTGCTCGGCATCGATCTCGTGTGGTTCGGCGTCATGATCGCCATGAACCTCCAGACATCGTTCCTGACGCCACCGTTTGGATTCGCGCTGTTCTATCTGCGCGGCATAGCGCCGCCGGAGATCCGCACCACCGATCTCTATCGCTCCGTGGTCCCGTTCATCATCATTCAGCTGATCGGGTTGCTGGCAATCATTCTCTTCCCGGTGCTGGTGACGGGGCTCGGCTGACGGAACGGGCTCCGTTGGATCCGGTCGTGCGACTCCCCGACCGCCTCACCACATTCCCGGCAGTTACAACAAGGGAGATGATGGAGATGGGTGGTGATGATGGCGATACTGCATCGCCACGATCAGCAATCACCTCCATTATCCCCCTTCTTACACATTATTTACGAAGAACTTGCGCTCTGACATGCGCAGGTACACGCCCGTCGGTCTGCCCCGGCCAACGCTTTCGCGCTGCGAGGGGTCTATATTGAATTAAAGGTGCCAAAACCCCGCGCGAGTCTATACTATCCGGGGCGGGCCCCGGCTGCCGTCCCGCCGACCAGCGAAGAGAGAGCCAATGAATCGCACGACACGCCACCTGCCCCGGGCGCGCCCCGGCTTTACCCTCATCGAGATCCTGGTCGTGATCGCAGTGATCTCGATCCTCGCGGCATTGGTCGCGCCGAACGTATTCCAGCACGTGGGGACCGCGAAGGACGCGGCGGCCCGTTCGCAGATGGAGATGCTGGGCGCGGCGCTCGACTCGTACCGACTGGACAACGGCCGCTATCCGACTACGCGGCAGGGGCTGGATGCGCTGTGGCAGGAGCCGACGCAGGAGCCGCGGCCTTCCGGCTGGCGTGGCC
>DATABQ010000671.1:0-8866 GCA_036259495.1 Longimicrobiales bacterium
GCTAAGCCGGCTCGAGCTCCTTCTGCTCGTCACCTTCCGTCACTGCCTCATATCCCGGCAGATACGAATAATACCGATACGATTCCCCGCCATCGAAGCCGTTCAGCACGGTGCCGAGAATGCGGACCGGCAGCCGATCGAGCATCTGGAGCTTCGCCTCGGCCATGCTGCGGTCGGTGATGCCGGTCCTCATCACGAGGACCATGTTGCTGCACAGCGTGCCCAGCACGAGCGGGTCGACGCCGGCGCCGAGCGGCGGGCTGTCGATGATGATGACGTCGTAGCGCGACTTGACGGCCGCCAGCAGCTCGCCCATCCGCGGCGACGAGAGCAGCTCGGGCGCGTTAGCGAGGCGGTGGCCGCCCGGCAGCACGTTCACGTTCGGATATGCCGTCGTGCGGATCACGTCCTCGAGCGATGCCGTGCCCGACAGGTAGTCCGTGAGGCCGGGCGTGCGCGTCAGCTGAAGCAGGTGATGCAGCTGGCCGCGGCGCGTGTCGCCGTCGATCGCGAGCACGCGTAAGCCGAGGTCCGAGAACGCGATCGCCAGGTTCGACGTGATGAACGTCTTGCCATCGCCGCTGCCCGGACTGGTGATCGTGAACATGATCGGTCCCGCCTTGCCGTAGGCGTGCATGATGTTGAGGCGGATGCCGCGCAGCGCCTCGATCACCTCGGCGCCGTCGCCGCGGCCGATCTGCCGCTTCGAGTTCAGCGTCGGGACCGCGCCGATGATCGACAGTCGCATGTCGCGCGTGACCTGGTCGGCGTAGCGCAGGCGCGGATCGATCCGGTCGAGCAGCACGGTGAGCAGGATGCTCAGTCCGAGGCTGCCGGCAAACGCCATCAGCGCGAGCTGGATGCGCATGTCGGTCGTCGCGCGCTGAGGCTGCGTGCCGTAGTCGAGGATCCGTACGTCGGGTACGGTCGCTTCGCTGCCGAGACGGGCGCTCTCGAAGCGCTGGCGCAGGTCGTTCGCGATCGTCTCTGCAATCGCCACATCGCGGCGCAGGCGCGCCTCATCCATCGCTCGCGCCGGGATCTCCCGCAGCTCCGTCGACGATGAGCCGAGGAGATCGCCCAGCACGTCCATGCGCACCTGCATCTCGCCCATCAGGCGCCGCGCGAGACGCGGCACCACACTGTTCTCCAGCGTGTCGATCGCGGCCGCGGCCCGCTGCGTCACCGGATGCACATCCGTGTAGACCTGCCCGATCGTCCGCAGCTCGGCGCGCTTCGTCGCCAGGTCCAGCAGCGCCTGCGACAGCTCCGGCGACTGCTTCACCGAGTTGATCACGCTGAGCGCGTCCACCGACACGCTGTCGCTGCCGAGCGCGAGCGCTCGCTCGATCGCCGCGCGCTCCCGCTGGAGCTGCTCACGCTCGATCTGTAGACTGAAATAATTCTCCAGCACCGGATTGCGCGTCACCTCCAGGCCCGCGGATACCGGGCTCGAGGTCTCGCTCGGCTGCGTGATCGTCTGCACCCGGAAGCTTTCCAGTGCCAGCTGCGCCTGCCGCAGATCCGTTTCCGCCTTCGCGAGCTGCTGCTCCAGGATGTCGCGAAGCTGCGTCACGCGTGCGCGCTTCAGCTCGGCCGCCACGTCCACGTACCGCTCCGCGACCGCATTCACCACCGTGGCTACCCGCGCCGGGTCATCGTCGTTGAACTGCAGCGACAGGAAGTTGCCCCCCGTCGCGAGCCGTGTGTCCAGGCGGCTGTTCAGATCCTTCGCGCCCTCACGCAGCGTCAGCACCGTGAAGCCAACCTGACGCCCCGGCTCCATCGACGCCCGCGGCGGGACCCACCTGTAGCCGAGCTCGCGGCCGATCGGCTCGCCCACGGCCACCGTTTCCACCGGTATCCCGGTGTTCGTGCGCAGGCTGACCGTCCGCCCCGCGTCATCGACCATCAGCTCGAACTCGCCCAGCGCGAACGCCGTGTCCGTGCCGAACGTGGAGAACACGTCCTGGTCCCGCGCGCTGTAGTCCAGGAACAGCTGATGTTCACGCGCCACGTAGTCCAGCACAGTGAACGAGCGCAGCAGCGAGATCCACGCCTCGTTCTCCAGCATCTCGCTCGCCTGGATCGGTCCGCTCCGCGTATTCTCATCCGGCGGCTGGAACAGCAGCGTCACCTCCGCCACGTACTTCTGCGGCATGTATGGCCCCAGCAGCACGCCCGCCGTCGTCCCCGCCGCCACGATCAGCAGCACCATCCACTTGCGACGCCACACCGCCGCCGCATACCGCCGCAGCATCACGAGTCCGGCGTCCGCCGGCCGATCGTCCTCCTCGTTCGGGAGGTACGTCATCGGCGGTCCGGGCGGCGCCGCGGTCCCCGTCTCGGCGGGCAGGTTCTGATTCTCAGCCATTATATGCACACGTGCGTGGATGGTGTGTGGGCGGACGCCCGCCCGCGATCGGTTGAGCAATCCCCCTGCCGCAGCCGTAAACCCCCGCCGTCACTGACATTCTGCGCGATTCCCGATGCCCGCGCAGGCGCATATCGTTGCGGTCGCGCAACAACCCCGCTTCACTTAGTGTTGTGGCGACGCTACATTTGTGCGGCCGCGGCACGCACGACGGATGCCGGCCGATCTCTTTATTGACTTGTTTCCAGCACTTTCCGTAATGTGGGGCCCGCGCTACACCGCCGGTATCGACGTTGCACTGCGTCGCCTTCGCGGTACACAACGGGTCAGACGGTGATTACGCTTCGGCTGATCGCCGTCCGCTCTCCACATACAAGCCGAACAGCAGACTTGCCTGGCGAAGGGTTCGCGAGAGGCGCCGTCTCGATCCGGAGTATATCGCATGTACCAGAATTCAGCCGGCACGCGCGGGTCGTACACGACGCGCAGTGCCACTCCGACAGCCCGGATACCGAGCGAGCGTGAAATGGTGAACGCATCAGACGCCCTGTCGCTGACCGAAGAGGTCAGGAATACGATCCGCATTCTCATTGTGGATGATGAGCACACGCTGCGCGAGAGCTGCGGGAGCGTGCTGGGCGTGGAGGGCTACGACATCACGGTCTGCGGCAAGGGCAGCGATGCGCTGACGATGGTGCGGCGCCGCGAGTTCGACATCGTGCTGCTGGACCTGCACATGTCGCAGGTATCGGGGATGGATCTGCTGACCGCGTGCCTGGAAGCGCGGCCGGACACGATCGCGATCATCATGACGGGCAATCCGAGCGTGGGCTCGAGCATCGAGGCGCTGCGCGCGGGGGCCTGGGACTACCTGCCGAAGCCGTTCGCCGCGAGCCACCTCCAGATCCTGATCGGCCGGGCCGCGCACGCGGTGCTGGTGGCGAGGGAGTCGCGGGCGCTGGAGACGGTACGGGAAGACCGGCACGGTCACAGCGACAAGGTGGAGCTGCTCGGGACCTCGCCCGCGTTCCAGCGCGTGATCGCGCTGGCGCGGAAGGTCGCGACGACGGACGCCTCGGTGTTCATCAGCGGCGAGAGCGGAACGGGCAAGGAGCAGATCGCGCAGTTCATCCACCACCACAGCCGGCGCAACAGCCGCCAGCTCGTGGCCGTGAACTGCGCGGCGCTGCCGGAGGCGCTGCTCGAGACGGAGATGTTCGGCCACGTCCAGGGCGCGTTCACGGGCGCGGTCAAGGACAAGGCGGGTCTGCTGGAGGTCGCGAACGGCGGGACGCTGTTCCTCGACGAGATCACGGAGATGCCGCTGCCGCTCCAGGCGAAGCTGCTGCGCGTGATCCAGGACGGCGTGGTGCGCCGGCTGGGCAGCACGACGACGGACGCGGTGGTAAACGTGCGGTTCATCGCGGCAACGAACCGGGACCCGCACCAGGCCACATCGGACGACCTGCTGAGGACCGACCTGTTCTACCGGCTCTGCGTCGTGCCGATCCACATTCCGCCCCTCCGCGAGCGTCCGGCGGACATCCCGCTGCTGGCTCAGCACTTCCTGACGCGGTACTGGACGCACCACCGCGAGGGCGGCTCGCAGCCGAAGTTCAGCCGCGAGGCAATAGAATCATTGCAGATGAGGGGCTGGCCCGGTAATGTTCGTGAGCTTCAGAACGTCATCGAGCATTCGGTGGTTCTGCTGGAGCCCGGTGCGGAGATCGGTCCCGAGGATCTGCCGAACATGGGCAACGGCGCGACACCCGCGGCTCACTCCGCCGAAGCGACATGGGTGGATGATGGCGGCGATGAGAGCTATCATGGTACGCGCGAGCGCGTGCTGATGAAGTTCGAGCTCGGTTACCTATCGTGGCTGGTCGGCAGGGCGGGCGGCAACATGTCCAAGGCGGCGCGGATCGCTGGCGTGGACCGCACGACGCTCTACCGGCTCATGGAAAAGCATGGCCTCCAGCGGGATACAATCATCACGAGCAAGTAGAACGATGCCCGTGCCCTCCCATCCGAATGGGAGCGGCACCGGTGAAGGCACGGACACGCTCGCAGTCATTCGCGAGCTGGCGGGACCCGCACTCGCCGATGCCGTTCGCCGCTTCATGGAAGACGTTCCCTCCGATCTGGCGGAACACAAGCTCACCGACCTCGAGCAGCATCTGCTGTGGCTCGCCCGTGCGGCCGGTCGAGGTGCTTCTCCCGGTCCCATCGAGGGGTCCGGGGTCGGCATCGTGCTCCGCCGCCGCATCCTCGACGCGCTCCGCTCCAATCTGATCCTGGCCTGGACGGCCGATCCCCCGTCATCGGCGGACATGCTGGACATGCTTTCGCGGCTGGAGCATGCGCGCGAGCTCTGCGTTCCGACCGCCGACCAGGGATTCACGGCGGAGCTGTCGGACGTCGGCGGCCTGGACCTCCTGATCGAGGTCGCGCACGACATGCGCTCGCCGCTCACGTCCGTCCTGTTCCTGTCCGAAGTCCTGCACAAGGGACAGAGCGGTCCGCTCAACGATGTGCAGAAGCGCCAGATCGGCATCGTCTACAGCGCTGCGCTCGGCCTCGTCGGCATGGCGAGCGACATGATCGAGATCGCCAGGGGAGGGGATCGCCTCGCGAGCCGCAAGCCCGAGCCGTTCTCCGTCTCGCACATGCTCCAGTCCGTCAACGACCTCGTCGGCCCCACCGCCGAGGAGAAGGGGCTCGAGGTCAGGATCGTCCAGCTCGCGTCCGAACGTCGCCTCGGATATCCGATCCCTCTCAGCCGCGTGCTCCTGAACCTCACGAGCAACGCCCTGAAGTTCACGCACCAGGGCAGTGTCGAGGTTTCCGCGCGGCCCGTCGGCGGCAACAGGGTCGAGTTCTCCGTCACCGACACGGGCAGCGGCATCGCGCCCGAGGCGATGGACACGCTCTACCAGCCGTTCAGGCGCGAGCCGCGGCGCGAGAGCGGCTACTACTTCTCGGGTACCGGTCTCGGCCTGGCCATCTGCCGCCGACTCGTCACAGCACTCGAATCCGAGCTGGTGCTCGTGACCGGTCCGGAAGGCACGCGCTTCTCGTTCGAGCTGGAGCTGCCGCCCGCCCATCTCATCTGACCAGTGATCGGCCCGATGTCTGATCCATGACGGGGCCAATGACCTGACGATGATCCGACCGATCTGCCGCTGTATCTGTTGTATCCCACCCACAACAGTCGTCACAGTGCCACGATAATGCCGCACTTCGCTGCACCCCCCACATCGCCGTAACTAGGGCCGCACCAACACGTTGACTCACCGGCACGCACCCGTGCCGTGCCGCGCACAGCCATTGCCCTGTCTCCTCTCGCCTCGACCGAATGAGTGCGACCCAAGGATACGGAGTCTTGTAATGCCGAGTGCGGCCGACCAGGTCATTGACGTAAACACAGCCGAGCAGGTCTGGACCGCGCCGCGCGAGCTCGTGCTCGTTCGCGGCGACGCGACCACCCGCTCGCCTTCCGCGGCGGGCCGACGCTCGCTCAACGTGGCCGTAGCGGCCATTTCCCTCGTGATTCTCGCGCCGGTGATGGCGCTGATCGCTCTCCTGATCAAGCTGACCTCGCCCGGCCCGGTGATCTACAGGCAGTCGCGCGTAGGTCTCGACCGTCGCCGTCCGGGCGTGGTGGACGGCCGCAGGAAGGTCGACTACGGCGGCCGCCTCTTCACGATGTACAAGTTCCGCACGATGCGTGAGAGCAGCACCGCCGACCAGGTATGGGCGCGCCCGGATGACGATCGCGTCACGTCGATCGGCCGCGTGCTCCGCAAGTACCGCCTCGATGAGCTGCCGCAGCTCTGGAACGTGCTCAAGGGCGACATGAACGTGGTGGGTCCGCGCCCCGAGCAGCCGACGATCTTCGCCGAGCTGCGCGAGAAGGTGCAGCACTACCCCATCCGCCAGCGCGTGCTGCCGGGGATCACCGGCTGGGCGCAGGTCAATCAGTCCTATGACCGCTGCATCGACGATGTCCGCAACAAGGTGCGCTACGATCTGCAGTACCTCGAGCGTTCTTCCGTCTCCGAGGACCTGAAGATCCTGGCGCTGACGGTTCCCGTGATGGTGATGCGGAAAGGCGGCTGGTAAGTGCAGGATCTCGCGGTCGCTGAAGTCGCGACCCGCTCCCCGGACGCGGGTGGTCCCGCGGGTGGTCCGATGGACCGCGCGCGCGCCCTCGTGGTCGATCCGCAGAAGGCGCTGCCGGTCCTCGCGACGGCCATCGCCTTCGCGCTCCTGTTCGCGAATCCGGCGAGCACGCTCGCGCGTGACCTCTGGACGAACCCGGATGCGGGCCATGGACTCCTGCTGATCCCGCTCGCCGGCTGGCTGGCGTGGAAGCGCGGCATCGCGCCGAACGCCGCCGCGCAGCCGTACTTCGGCGCGACGATCCTGCTCGGCGCCATCGTGCTGCGCTACGTCTCGGGCCTCGCCGCCGAGCTGTTCACCATGCGCTTCTCGATGTTCATGGCAGCGATCGGCCTGATCGTGTTCTACAAGGGCGTGCGCCAGGTGCTTCACTGGTGGCTGCCGACGATCCTGGTGTTCCTGTCGATTCCGCTGCCCGTTGTCGTGCTCGGCTCGCTCGCGCTGCCGCTCCAGTTCCAGGCGTCCCGTATCGGCGCCGCCCTGCTCGAGTGGCGGCACGTGCCCGTCCTGCTGAACGGCAACGTCATGCAGATCCCCGGGCAGACGCTGTTCGTCACCGAGGCATGCAGCGGGCTGCGTTCGCTGTCCGCGCTGATCGCGCTCGGCGTGCTGATCGGCGGGCTCTGGCTCAGGTATCCTGTCTCGCGCGTGCTGCTGCTCGCACTCACGATTCCGGTCGCGATCCTGTTGAACGGCGTCCGCGTGTTCCTGACCGGCTTCCTCGTGTTCTTCGTGGATCCGAAGCTCGGAGAAGGCTTCATGCACATGACCGAGGGCTGGATCATCTTCGTGGTGGCGTTCGCCATTCTGGGCGCGACGTCCTGGGCGATGCTCCAGGGTGAATCGCTGTTCGCCGCATGGCGGGCACGGAGGGCATCATGAAGACGCTCTCGATGAAATGGTGGCCCGCTGGGTTGCTGGCGGTCGGCGTCGTCGTCACGAGTGCCGGCGTTCACACGCAGCGTGTGGTGCCGCTCGTCTCGCCTCTCGACGTCACCGTCTCGCGCGAGTACCTCGGCTGGCAGGCGACGGACATCGAGGTGTCCGAGGCGGAGCAGCAGGTCGCAGGCATGACCAGCTATGTCATGCGGCTCTACCAGCAGCCTGGAGTCGAGGCCGAGCTGGCCGCGGCATCGGCATTCTCCGTCTACGTCGGCTACTACGAGAGCCAGTCGCAGGGCAAGACGATTCACTCGCCCAAGAACTGCCTCCCGGGGGGCGGCTGGGAGCCGCTCGTGTCGAGCCGCGAGACGATTCAGACGTCCCTTGGCGCCATTCCGGTCAACCGGTATCTGATCGGCAACGGCCCGGCCCAGGCGGTAGTCCTGTACTGGTATCAGGGCCGCGGCCGCGTGGCGGCCAACGAGTATGTAGTGAAGTGGGACCTGCTGCGCGATCAGGCGCTGCACGGCCGCAGCGATGAGGCGCTCGTGCGCGTCATCGTCCCGGTCACGACCACCGACGAGGATGCGTACGAGAAGGCGGTTCTGGTCGCCAGGGATCTGGTGATGGACGTCGATCGCGCATTGCCGGACCGTGAAATCTAGACACACTGCCGTGCGACGTCGGCCATATATTGGCGCGCGCGTGCATCACTGCGGGGCAATGCTGCCCCCAGCCGAACCGGGTTTGGCCGCCCGGGCGGGATATCTACCACGTGGAGGGTACACTATGACAAGACGTATGAAGCTGTCCGGCCTGGCCGCGGCTGTGGGCTTGCTGTTCGCCCCGGTTGCAGCACAGGCGCAGGTCACAACGTTCACCGGCACGACCAGCGGCTGCTTCGGCGGCGACGCTACGTGCGTCGAGGGCGACGCGTCCTCGGACCTCAACGGTGGACTGCTGACCTTCACAGGCGCATCGTTCACGGCCGACGACTACGAGTTCGACAATCTGTCGACCGGCGTCGGATCGACCACGAACAACTTCGGTCTGTTCAACCTGACGTACAGCGGCGCAGGCGTCGACAACTACAACGACACCTTCACCCTGTGGGTCACCTTCACCATGCCGACGGCAAACACCGAGACATTCTCGGCGATGCTGGCCGGTAACGTCGTTTCGGACGCCAGCGGGCTGACGATCGACTTCACGACCCCGACGGAATTCACATGGTACAACGGGTCGTATGCGTACACGGTCGGCGTGAACGACGCCTTCGTGAACGCGGATGGCGTTGATACGCAGCTCCAGGCGTATGTGATGTCGACTGTTCCGGAGCCCGTCAGCATGATCCTGATGGGCACGGGCCTGCTCGGACTGGCAGGCGTTGCTCGCCGTCGTCTCAAGAACGGCGATGTGACGAACATC
>DATABQ010000672.1:0-5347 GCA_036259495.1 Longimicrobiales bacterium
GGCCACGCAGACGTTCCGCGATCGATATCCCGATCTCACCCTCGAGGAGGCGAACTCGCGCGCCTGGCGTATGGGTCGTCGCCTGCTGAACAGGACCATCAACGAGCGGCTCCAGTTTGCATTCGAGACGACTCTGGGCGGCAGCACCATGACCGGGCTGCTGATGAGAGCCGCGAACGTGGGCATTCCCGTGCACGTATGGTACGCAGGTCTCGAGTCGGCTGATCAGCATGTGGAGCGGGTCCGGAGTCGGGCGCAGCACGGAGGCCACGACATACCGGAGCAGCGGATCCGTGAGCGATACGACAGCAGCCGCCGGAACCTGATCGCGCTGCTTCCATACCTGACGGAGCTGAAGCTGTATGACAATAGCAGGGACGGTTACCCGACTCTCGGTGAACATCCGCATCCCATGCTCGTGCTTCATCTCCGGTCCGGTCAGATGATCGATTCGTGCCGCGCCCCGGATGTGCCGGGGTGGGCCAAGCCGATCGTTCAGGCTGTGCTCGAGCGGTTCGGCGCCTGATGTCGTGTCTACGCATCGATCACGATTGATCCACGCACAGCCGTCGAGACGCACATGCACTACGCCCTGATCAGCGACATCCACGCGAACCTGCCCGCGCTCGAAGCCGTTCTCGCGAACATCGCCGCGCGCCCGGACATCGATGCTACATACCATCTCGGCGACCTGGTCGGCTACGCGCCGTGGCCGGACGAAGTCGTCGCACTGCTGCGCACGCATGCGATACCGGGCGTTGCCGGCAACTACGACAGCACCACTGCCACGGACTACAAGCACTGCGGCTGCCAGTACGAGGACCCGCGCCAGGAGGAGCTGTCGCACGTGTCCTATGCGTGGACGCGTGAGCACGTCTCGCAGGAGACGAAACTTTATCTCGCATCGCTCCCGTTCCGCATCGACATCCGCCCGCTCGGCGGTCACACGGCTGGTCCGCGACTGATCCTGCTGCACGGCAATCCTGTGCTGAACACCGTCTACTGGACGGAAGACCGCTCGGACCGTTTCTGCACGCAGATGGCGGAGACCGTGAGCGCGAAGGCGGGCGATGTCGTCGCGTTCGGTCACACGCACAAGCCGTGGCATCGCACCGTCGGCGGGATCCACTTCGTGAACACCGGCTCCGTCGGACGGCCGAAGGATGGCGACTGGCGCGCGTGCTACGCGCTCATCGCGATCGATGGAGAACGTGTCACGGTCGAGTTCGTGCGCGTCGAGTATGATGTGGAGCGCGCGATGAACGGCATCCGCTCGAGCACGCTGCCGGATGAGTTTGCGGAGATCCTGCGCACAGGTGGCAGGTGATCTATGTCCTCAGAACGGGTTGCCGGGAGCGTCTGCGTCGGCAGTGCTGAAGAACGCTGGTGCCAGGTTTTCATGGGCAATGGGCAGGTGCACGGGCATGTGGAAGGCGCACGCACACGTTTACGGGCAGAGGCAGGGGCAGTAACTCCATGAGCGTGCCGTCTCGTCATAGTTGACACCTGGGAAGGTGACTCATGAGAAGGAAGGGACGAGGGCTGCGCGGGCTGGCGCCCGCGACCGTCTGACCGCGGGCTGCGGATCGTCAGCTAGAATTCCAGCCGGACCCCGCCGTTGAACGACCGCCCTTCGAGCGGCGCCCACACATCGGTCAGCCACCGTCCATCCGGTGCCCGCGCGGGCAGTGTCAACGGATCATGCCGCGTCTGCCGCGTATCGAGAATGTTCTCCGCATTGAGGAACAGCCGTGCGGGTCCGAAGCGCCGCTCGGCCAGGAATCCGACGATGACGTGCGACTCCGACTCGCTGCGGTAGGGATTGCCGTCCAGCTGCTGCACGCCGGTGTAGTAGAGCTCGACGCCGAAGCGGCCGCGCCCCTCCTGTTCGAGAGCGGCTACCATGCCGGCCGTGTGACGCGGTGTGAGCGGAACCTCGCGTCTTCCGGGGGCGCCGGGATCCGGCTCGGTCGAGCGCATGTAAACGTGCGTAGCCGTGATGTGAATGCCTTCGCGATGGTAGCGCGCGAGCAGCTCGGTGCCGTGCGTGCGCACATCGCCTTCCGCGTTGAACAGTTCGATGAGTGACGGATCGTTGGCCGCGGGGCGCGCCTGCACGGGATCATCGATGCGGGAGCCGAACAGCGTCGCGTTCAGCTCGACGGGACCGAGCGTCCGGCCGATGTCGAGCGATGCGCTGCGTGCGCGTTCCGCAGCGAGCGCTGATGGCGCCAGTCGTCCGAGTCCGACGGCTTCGGTTTCTTCCGTCCACGGCGTCGGCGCGTAGAAGCCGGTGCCGGCCGATACACGCACGGTCCATTCATCCGCTGGCCGCACGAGGGCCGACAGGCGCGGGTTCGCGAACGTGCCGTACTCGCTGTGCCAGTCGATGCGGCCGCTGAGCGCGATCGTCAGCCAGTCCGCCGGCGCGAACTCATCCTGCGCGAACACTGCGGGTGTCGTGTGCACATAGTCGAACATGGGGACGCTGTCCGAGTCGAACCGCTCGTGCTGGACTGCGACGCCGACGAGCCAGGTGTGTGCGCGGTATGTGCCGGAATATGCGGCTTCTGCGAACGCGGTCGTGTGCATGTCCGGCTCGTGCAACGCGTCGAAGCGATGTCCGTGTCGCTGGAGCGCTGCGGAGCCGCGGATGCTGAGCAGGCGGCTGCCGCCCAGCAGGAAACTGCCGAGCGCGCCGGTATCGACGCGTCGTGTGTCGATGCCCTCGGCGAACGATGTGCCCGCGGGTGTCGTCGCGCCGGGCACTGTACCGCCCTCACGGTCCTCGAGCATGCCGCCGACCGTGAAGAGCATGGAGCTCCCGCTGCCATCGTTCCAGAAGATGCGTGGGCGAACCACTGCACGACGATACGACGGCAGGTCCGCCCAGCCGTCGTCGTCGATGTCGGAGAGCGTCTGCCGGTGCACGCTGGCGAGCATCGTGTAGCCCCATCGCTCGCTCACCTGATGCGAGCCCCAGCCGATGACGTCCGTGCCGCCGATCGTCGACTGGTTCAGGAGCAGCTCGCGCTCGGCCTGATCCGCCGGGCGACGTGACAGCAGGTTGACGACGCCGCCGAGTGCGGACGCACCGTACAGTGCGGATGCGACACCCTTGATCACTTCGACCTGCCCGAGGTCCATCGGCGGTATCTGCAGCGCACCGAGCGCACCCGTCTGTCCGCCATAGAGCGGCAGGCCGTCGGAGAGGATCTGCGTGTAGCGGCCGCGCAGGCCCTGGATGCGCACGCTCGCGCCGCCGAGCGCGGGCGCGGTCGGCTGGACGCGGAGACCGGCTGTCTCGTTCAGCAGCATCGCGATGTCGCCGGGTGTCATGAGCAGCTTCTCTTCGATCTCCTCGCGTCCGATCACCTCGACACGCACGGGCTCGTCCTCGATGCGACGCCCCGTACGTGTGGAGCTCACGATGATCGCCTCGTGTTCCATCACCTCCGGGTCGAGATGTACTGTGAGCGACGTGTCCGCACCGGCGCGCACGTCGACGGTCTGCTCGGCGGCGCCATAGCCATCCTTCTCGACGCGCACGAGGCGCTCGCCTGCGGCGAGACGCAGTTGTGCCAGGCCCAGAGCATCGGTCAGCGCGCTGATCGTACCGCTCGATACGCGCGCGGCTGCGATGACGCCTTCGGCCGAAGTGACGCGGATCGTCACCACGGCCTGCTGCGCGGAGATCGTCGCTCCCGCGGGCAGTGTGAGTGCAAGCGCGATCGCGCACGCGCGCAGCGCGTATTTCCAGTCCAGTGCTGATGTCATCGCGGGAAAGTCGCAGCAGCGAGGGTCTAAGACAATACGGTATCGCCAATCGCAATGGTAACGAGGATCGCCCTGCACCCCCGGCTCGAGGCGTCGCCAATCATCCGGCACGCTCCGGGGTATACCGACGATACGACCGGCCGGTGATGACGAGGCCGCTGTTGAACCCGAACGCGACGACATGTCGAACCTAAAGACCAGCCCGGATCCGGCTCCCGCCGACTCCGCAACCTGCACGTTCGCCGTCGAGGGGATGGATTGCTCGAGCTGCGCCGACTCCATCGAGCGATCGCTCCGCAGTCTCGATGGTGTGCGGGAGGTCCGTGTCGATGTGATGGGTGGCCGGGTGGACGTCGCATACGCGGGCGACGCGGTTGCGCCCGAGGACCTCGTTCACGCGATCACACGCGCCGGCTATGGAGTGAGGCCGGACGCACGCGGGCGCGTCGAAGCGGGGGGCGACGCACAGGAGCCCAGCTGGTGGACGCGCCGCGGTCGTCTCGCGCTGGCCGTGCTCGCCGGTGTTCTCTGGGCATCATCGCTGATCGCGAATCATCTGCTCGACATGCAGTCCGCGGCGGCAGTGCTCGCGGTCGGCGCCATGATAGCCGGCGGGTGGTACATCGTTCCGCGCGGCGTCCGTGCGGCGATGAACCGCGCGCTCGACATGAACTTCCTCATGTCGATCGCGGCGATCGGTGCGCTGCTGATCGGCGAGTACGAGGAAGCGGCGAGCGCGCTCTTCCTCTTTGCCGTCGCCCAGCTGCTCGAGTCGTTCTCCATGGATCGCGCGCGCAACGCCATACGCGCGCTCATGAACCTGTCGCCTGCGGAGGCGACGGTGCTGCGCGGGGGGCGCGAGCAGCGGATACGCGCCGAAGACGTGCTCGTGGGCGAGGTCGTCATCGTACGGCCCGGCGAGAAGATCGCGGTGGACGGCGCGGTCATCGCCGGCACCTCGTCGGTGAACCAGGCTCCGATCACGGGCGAATCGGTCCAGGTGGAGAAGGATCCGGGCGACGACGTGTTCGCCGGCACGCTCAACGGCGACGGTGCGCTGGAGGTGCGTTCGAGCCGGGCGGCATCGGACACGACGCTTGCGCGCATCATCCATTCGGTCGAGGCGGCGCAGGCGAGCCGCGCGCCGAGCCAGACGTTCGTCGACCGGTTCGCGCGCGTGTATACGCCGATCGTCGTCGCTGCCGCGCTGGCGGTGTTCGTGCTGCCGCCGCTGCTCGGATTCGGCGACTGGGGCGGCTGGTTCTATCGCGCGCTCGTGCTGCTCGTGGTCGCGTGTCCGTGCGCGCTCGTCATCTCCACTCCGGTGACCGTCGTGAGCGCGCTCGCGGGTGCTGCCCGGCGCGGCATCCTGATCAAGGGCGGGCTGCATCTCGAGAACGCGGGGCGCGCGACCATTGTTGCGCTCGACAAGACCGGAACGCTGACGGAAGGTCTACCGGAGGTCGTCGACATTACCGCGTTCGGCGACGCGTCTCCGGCCGAGGTGCTGGAGCTTGCGGCGGCGGCCGAGTCACGCAGCGAGCATCCGCTAGGGCGTGCGGTCGTCGAC
>DATABQ010000673.1:0-5455 GCA_036259495.1 Longimicrobiales bacterium
GTGGAATGAGCCACAGCTCGTGGCTGCGGTCGGTGCGCTGCGCGCTGCAGGCGGCGGTTTCCGCCTTCTGTTTCACGACACGCATCACCGGGCCGTCACCGCGCCGGAGGAAATGCTCCGTTACGACCTCAGCGAATATGACGGCGTGCTCGCCTTCGGCGATATCATTCGCGACCTCTACCTGGAGCGCGGCTGGACGCAGCGGGCGTGGACCTGGCACGAGGCGGCGGACCCCCGTGTCTTCAGGCCGATCCCCGGCGAAGCAAAGACCGGTGATGTGGTCTGGATCGGGAACTGGGGCGACGACGAACGTTCTGAAGAGCTGCGCGAGTTCCTGATCGAGCCCGTCCGCGCGCTGGGACTCGACGCCACAGTTCACGGCGTGCGCTATCCCGACGCAGCGCTGGATCTGCTGAACAGCGCCGGCATCCATTACGGCGGATGGCTGCCGAACTTTGCAGCGCCGCGCGTGTTCGCGCGGCACCGTTTCACCGTGCACGTGCCGCGGCGGCCATATGCCCGCGTGCTGCCGGGGATCCCCACAATCCGGCCTTTCGAGGCGCTCGCGTGTGGAATACCGCTCATCTCCGCGCCGTGGGCCGACGCGGAGGGACTGTTCCAGCCCGGGACCGATTTTCTCGTGGCGGAAAGCGGCACGGAGATGCAGCGCTGCATGCGGGACGTCCTGAACGACCCATCGCTCGCGGCGTCGCTCGCGGATGCAGGCCGGCGGCGGATACTGGAGCGCCACACGTGCGCACATCGCGTCGACGAGCTGATCGCCATCCATGAATCCCTCGCCCCCGCCGGGGAGGAGCTGATCGCATCATGAACATCGCATTCTTCGGATCCAGCCTCGTGTCCGCATACTGGAACGGCGCTGCGACCTATTATCGCGGCATAATCCGGGCGCTCGCGGAGCGCGGACACAGCGTGACCTTCTACGAGCCGGATGCGTACAGCCGGCAGGAGCACCGCGATATAGCGGACCCGCCGTGGGCCAGGGTGGTGGTGTATCCCGGTACGGGCGAGGATGGTGTGATGCGCGCGATCGAAGCCGCGCGCGGGGCAGACCTCATCGTCAAGGCGAGCGGCGTCGGCGTCTTCGACGAGCTGCTGGAGGGCGCCGTGCTGGACCTCCGGACGGCTTCGAATACCGTCGTGTTCTGGGATGTCGATGCTCCGGCTACGCTCGATCGTGCCGAGAACGATCCGGCCGATGCGTTTCACGCGCGCATTCCGCAATACGACCTGATCTTCACGTACGGCGGCGGTGATCCCGTCGTACGCGCGTACTCGGCGCTCGGCGCGCGCGCCTGCGTGCCGATCTACAACGCGCTCGATCCGCAGACGCACCACCCCGTCACGCGTGACCCGCGCTTTGCGGCGGATCTCGGATTCCTCGGCAATCGGCTGCCGGACCGCGAGTCGCGGGTGGAGGAGTTCTTTCTCGACGTCGCGGCGGCCTGTCCCGACAGGGCGTTCATGATCGGCGGGAGCGGGTGGCAGGACAAGCCGATGACGTCGAACGTGAACTACGTCGGGCACGTGTACACGCGTGACCACAACGCCTTCAACTGCTCGCCGCTCGCAGTCCTTAACATCAACCGCGAAAGCATGGCGCGCTACGGCTTCTCACCTCCGACGCGCGTGTTCGAGGCAGCAGGTGCCGCGGCATGCCTGATCACAGACGAGTGGGAAGGTATCGAGATGTTCCTCGAGCCCGACCGCGAAGTCCTCGTCGCCCGGTCGGGTGAGGACGTCGCTGCTCATCTGCGGCGGCTGGACGCTTCGTCTGCAGGGAGCATCGGACAGTCCGCATACCGGCGTGTGCTGGCACAGCACACGTACGCACACCGCGCGGCGCTCGTTGAAGCCGCCCTCGCCGGGCGTACCCGGCCCATGGAGGAGGTGTCGCTGTGACGGAACCGCGCCTCCGTGTGGTCGTGCTCGGGTTGTCCATCACATCGTCATGGGGCAACGGTCACGCGACAACGTACCGCGCACTCCTGCGCGAGGTCGCCGCGCTCGGCCACTCGGTGCTGTTCCTCGAGCGGGACGTGCCATGGTACGCGCGCGAGCGTGACATGCCGGAGCCGCCCTTCTGTGATACCGCACTCTATACGTCCCTCCGCGACCTGAAGGATCGCTTCAGCAGTGAAGTTCGTGACGCGGACATGGTGATTGTGGGCTCGTACGTGCCTGAGGGCGTCGCGGTCGGCGAGTGGGTTACCCGGACGGCGGGCGGTGTCACTGCGTTCTACGACATCGACACGCCCGTAACGCTCACGAAGCTCGATGCAGGTGACGAGGAGTACATCGCACCACACCTGATTCCTGCCTATCAGATCTATTTCTCGTTCACGGGCGGGCCTGTCCTCGATCGGCTCGAACGCACGTATGGTTCGCCCTGCGCGCGGCCGCTGTACTGCTCGTTCGATGCTTCGATCTATTATCCCGAGCCGGCCGAGCAGCAGTGGGACCTGGCCTATATGGGCACGTACAGCGACGATCGTCAGCCGACGCTGGACCGCCTGCTCACGGATACCGCGCGACGCTGGGGCGGCGGCCGCTTCGCAGTAGTCGGACCGCAGTACCCGGATCACACTTACTGGCCGACCAACGTCGAACGAATCGAGCACCTGCCTCCGGAGGGGCATCGCCGGTTCTACTGCGCTCAGCGCTTCACGCTGAACGTCACGCGTGCGGCCATGATTGCTGCCGGTCATGCGCCGAGCGTGCGGCTGTTCGAGGCGGCGGCATGCGGCACTCCGATCATCAGCGATACATGGGACGGCCTCGATACCCTGTTCGAGCCCGGCACGGAGATCCTGCTGCCACGATCGTCACGTGACGTGCTGGAGATGCTTGTGGACATCAATGAGCGGGCCAGGCGGGCGATCGGTGCGCGAGCGCGTGAACGCGTGCTCCGGCAGCACACCGCCGCACATCGTGCACGCGAGCTGATGGCTCACGTGCAGTCGGCACGCAGCGTCGTGCCTGCAGCCTGAGATGGAGAATACGATGCAGACGATAGCTCCACAGCACGTGGAGGCGCAGCGCGCCGCGATCGCTCGCATGGCGCCCTGGTTCCACAACATCCATCTGCCGTCCGGCGAACAGACGGCGCCCGATCACTGGCTCGGTGACTTCCCATCCGCCAAGTGGAAGGTGCTGCAGTCTGCGATCCCGGAACGGCTCGATGGCTGGACGGCGCTGGACATCGGCTGCAATGCCGGCTTCTACAGCGTGGAGCTCGCACGGCGCGGCGCGAACGTCGTCGGGATCGACTCCGATCCGCACTACCTCCGGCAGGCGCGGTGGGTAGCGCGTGAGATGGGTGTCGCGGACAGCATCGAGTTCCGTGAGATGCAGGTGTACGATCTGGCCGGCTCTGCGGAGACGTTCGACCTCGTGTGGTTCATGGGCGTGTTCTATCATCTGCGCTACCCTCTGCTCGGCCTCGATATCGTCGCGGAGAAGGTCAGGCGGATGCTCGTGTTCCAGACGCTGACCATGCCCGGGGACGACGTATGCAGCACGGAAACGGACGGCACGAGCATCGACGATCGTGAGATGTTCCTCCAGCCCGGATGGCCGAAGATGGCGTTCATCGAGCACGCGTTCGTGAGCGATCCGACAAACTGGTGGGCAGCGAACCACGCCGGCGTGGAGGCGATGCTCCGCTCCTCCGGCTTCAGCGTGACGCAGCGGCCGGGACACGAGATCTACATTTGCGAGCCGAACGGCGAAGCGGCACCGCGTGCGGAGAGCGCGGAATTCCGGGCTGCCACCGGCCGCAGGAACGGTAGCCGCTCCGGCGCCCTCAACGGGAGTTGACGATGATCGAAGCGATCAAGTTCTGGAACGAGCCGAACAACCTGTCGCACTGGGACTTCACGATGGATCCCGAGTGGCGCGAGTTCTCGCACATGACGCGGCTCGCTGCGGAAGCCGTGCGCACGCTGCGGCCTGCGCTGACGCGCGTGCTCGGCGGCATCTCACCGATCGATCCGCACTTCATCCGGCTGCTCGATGGCCATGGCGTGCTCGACACCGTCGATGCCGTCGCGATTCACGGGTTCCCGCTCGACTGGAACCACTGGAGCATCAACGACTGGCCTGACAAGGTTGCGGAGATCGAGGCAGTGACCGATCTGCCCGTGTGGATCACGGAGATCGGCGCATCGACCTTTGGTGCAGACGAAGTGCAGGTGTTCGGGCTCCGTCGTATGACCGAGCTGCTCGTGCATCGCGTCGAGCGCATGTACTGGTACAGCCTGCTCGATCTGCCGCCCACATGGGAAGCGACCACCCGGCACAAGGAGAGCGAAGGCAGCTCCTATTACCGCCACTTCTACATGGGCCTGATCCGCGCCGACGGCACACCGAAGCCGTCGATCGAAGACTTCGACCCGCGCCTCGGAATGTGCCAGTGGTTCCACTTCGAGGATCATCGACTCGACTTCGCAGTCGAATGGCTGCGCCGCCTCGGCGTGCGCCGGCTGCGCACGGGCATCTCATGGGGCGATTGGCACCGTCCGGGCGCGCGCGAATGGTTCGACCGGCAGATGGAAGCAATCGACGAGTTCGATACGACGATCACGCTCTGCTTCACACCGCCGTCGCGCGGTCGTCGCGAATGCTACACCTCACCGCCGCAGGTGCCGGAGGAATTCGCGCAGTTCGCCGCCGAGGTGGTGGAGCGGTATGCCCCGGCCACGCTCGAGTCCCCGCGTGCCATCGAAGTCGGCGCGGATTGAGCATGCTCCGCGTCCACCTCATCCGCCATGCAGCGTTCGAGGGTGTCGGACAGCGGATGGTCGGGCGAACACCGGGTGTTTCGCTGAGCGCACATGGCCGCGCACAGGCGCGCGGCCTCGCCGATGAATTCGCGAGCCGGAGCATCGCAGCCGTTTATACCAGCCCTCTGGAGCGCGCACAGGAGACCGCCGCCGCCATTGCCGCCCCGCACAACGTCGTGCCGATCACATCCGATGCATTCGCCGAACTGGATCTGGGTGACTGGACCGGCAGCGAGCTGGAGGATCTGCACGCGCACAGCGCCTGGCGCGACTTCAACACGCTCCGGAGCCTCACGCGAATTCCCGGCGGCGAGCTCATGCTCGAGACACAGACCCGCGCGATCGCCGGGCTGCTGGACATCCAGCGACACCACGTGGACGCTACAGTCGCCATCATATCGCACGCGGATGTGATCCGTGCCATTCTCGGGCACCTGCTCGGCATGCCGATGGACCATCTGCTCCGGCTCGAGATCGCACCCGCGTCATACAGCACGATCGAACTGCACGGCCCATGGCCGCAGATCCATTGCATCGGGAACACCTCCGCTCGACTCCCCGATCCTGGTGGCTGAGACGCGACTGGCAGGGGCAAGGAACGTGCATCCGATCCCGCCATACGGGAGGTAATGCACGCATGTACGATCCGG
>DATABQ010000674.1:0-1513 GCA_036259495.1 Longimicrobiales bacterium
AGCCTGATGCCCGCACACGGCACGGTGCTCCTCACGGCGCGCGACCTTCCGCCGGGCGCGTTCTCGGTCGTCATGGCCACCGGCATCGTCTCCACGGCCGGGCAGCTGCTCGGCTGGCACGCCATATCCTGGCCGCTGTTCGCGCTGAACATCCTGTTCTATGCCGTTCTCCTCATCCTGCTGGCGGTCCGCTGTTCGCGTTTCCCCGCACGCGTCGGCGAGGACTTCCGAGCGCACGCGCGTTCGGCCGGTTTCTTCACCGTCGTCGCCGCAACCGCAGTAGTCGGCACCGAGCTCGTGCTGCGCGTATCGATGCCGACGATCGCGTTCATCCTGTGGGGTGCAGCGATCCTGCTGTGGCTGGTTCTGATCTACAGCTTCTTCGCCGTCATGACCGTGCTGCCGGAGAAACCGGCGCTCGACGCCGGCATGAACGCATCGTGGATGCTGCTCGTCGTCTCTACCCAGTCCGTGTCGCTGCTCGGGACGCTGCTCTCCCCGGCGCTGGGTAGCGCCAGCGATGTGGTTCTTGGATTCACGACGTGCATGTTCCTCATCGGCTGCATGTTCTACATACTGCTCTTCTCGCTCATCCTGTACCGCTTCCTGTTCTTCCCTCTGGACGCGACCGGCGTGAGCCCGCCGTACTGGATCAACATGGGCGCCGTGGCGATCACGACTCTGGCTGGCTCGCTCCTCGTGATCCGCGCCCCCGACGCTCCGGTTCTCGCGGAGGTACGGCCGTTCATCCTGGGATTCACTCTGCTGTTCTGGGCGACTGCAACCTGGTGGTTTCCGCTCCTCATCCTGCTGGGTGCATGGCGCCACGGCCTCGAGCGTGTACCGATCCGCTACGACGTGCAGTACTGGAGCATGGTCTTCCCACTGGGGATGTACACTGTCGCGACGATCCGCCTCAGTGAAGCCGTCGCATGGCCGTTCCTGCAGCCGATCGCGCGGGTCGTGGGCGTGTTCGCGCTTATCGCGTGGGCGCTGGCATTCGCGGGGCTGCTGACGCGGATCGTCCGGCCACGGGCGGGGGCAGGTCGCGCACACGGTACGGCGGCCGGGGGTGGCTGAAGCGCCGTCGCAGCCGGGTATTGGCGCATACCGTGCGGACGTATCGTGTGCATGGACACCGATCCCACTGCATCATCGGCTGCCAGCCCGCTGCGCGACTCCCGGGCCGGCCGTACTTCCTCGATATGGGTCCGCGCGCTGCTCCCGGTTGTCGTCATACTGCTCCTTGCCGCTCTGGTTCTGGTCCCGACGCTGATAGGGCGCCGCATTGATGTGCTTCGGGATCACCGTGTCGAGCTTGTATTTCCCGCTCAGCACTCGCTTCAGGAAAGCAGATCACTGCTCACCGCGCAGCTCGCTGCCGTGCGCGGCTACGAGATCAGCGGCGAGGCTCGCCATCTCACACGGCTCCAGGAGGCGTTCCTCCGGGAAGCTGGCGATATGGGGTCGCGCGACGGAGGAGGCGCGCCGGAACCCTCGTTCATTTCTGGAT
>DATABQ010000675.1:0-5969 GCA_036259495.1 Longimicrobiales bacterium
GCGTTTGCGCATGGAGCTGTCACGAAAAAGCCCCGCTGCCATTGGGCAGCGGGGCCTTTTCATGGTTATCCGGGCCGTTCTGCAGAATGGGTTCCGCGTCCGGCGGCTGTTACTCGTACCGCAGCGCCACAATCGGATCCAGCAGCGCCGCCCGACGCGCGGGCCACATGCCGAAGAAAATGCCGACGGCCGCGGAGAAGCCGAACGCGAGCCCGACAGCCGTCGGGGACACGGCGATGCTGAAGCCGCCCATCTTCTGGACCAGCAGTGCTCCACCGATGCCGATCGCGCAGCCGAGCGCGCCGCCGGCGACGCACAGCGCCAGCGACTCCAGCAGGAACTGCATCAGGATGTCACGTCGCTTCGCGCCGAGCGCCTTGCGTATGCCGATCTCACGCGTACGCTCCGTCACCGACACCAGCATGATGTTCATGATGCCGATCCCGCCTACCAGCAGCGAGATCGCGGCAATGCCGGCGAGCAGGAACGTGAACGTCTGCGTCGTCTCCTGGAACGTGCTGAGCAGGCTCGTCTGGTCACGCACGTTGAAATCGCTCGGCTCGCCCGGTCGAATGCGGTGCTGCCGGCGCAGCACCTGGTCGATCTCCGCCAGCGCCGGGTCCATGCGACTCTCGTCAGTGACCTGGACCGACATCGCACGGATCCACTCCGTTCCGAAGACGCGGAACTGCGCAGTCGCCAGAGGGATGTAGATATTCTCGTCCGGGTTGTTGAAGCCCTGAGATCCCTTTTCCTCGAGAACGCCGATCACCTCGAACGGAATGCCGCGGATGCTGATCCGTTGTCCGATCAGACCGGAAGTGACCGGATTGCCCAGACGCTCGCCTACGTGCGCGCCGAGCACGGCGAGCGTGCGACGGCCGCGCTCCTCGCCCTCCGTGAACAGGCGCCCGTACGCGATCTCGTGATTGTGAATGTCGAAATAGCTCGGCCATGAACCCATGATCGACAGGTTCGCGTTCGCAGCACCGAATACCACCTGCTGCCGCCGCTCCATCTCCGGAGCGACGGCGCGGATCGCACGCGGTTGGACGAGCAGCGCCTCGGCGTCGTCCGCCGTGAGCCGCGCATCGCCGCGATCGATGCCGCCGAACATGTTCTGGCCCGGCCGCACGGTGAGCACGTTGGTGCCCATCGACTGCAGCCGCGCCTGAACGTCCTTCTGCGCACCCTCGCCCAGAGACACCATCGTGATCACCGCGGCGATGCCGATGATGATCCCGAGCATCGTCAGGAACGAGCGCATCTTGTTGGCGGCGATCGCGCCGAGCGCCACCTGGATGATTTCGCCTATCAGCATTTGTCGATTCTCGCCCGTTCAGCGGCGCCCGCCGCCACTGCCGGGAAACACGCCGCCAGCGCGCTCGCGCATCCGGTTCAGCATGTCCTGCTGCTGCTGCTGGAGCCGCGCGACCGAGATCAGCACGACCTCCTCGCCCGCGGTCACGCCGCGGACCACTTCGGTGTTGTCCCAGTCGTTGAGGCCGAGCACGGCCATGCGCGGCTCGATCATGGCGCCGTTACGCACGAACACCACTCCCGCTCGCGTGTCGCCGTTGCCGATTCCGGCGCCGCCGCCTCCCCGCCGCCCGCCCATGCGTGCGCCCTCACCGCCGCCCATCCGTGCGCCCTCACCGGCTTGCGCCATCCCCGCTCCGTCGGGCATCTGTCGCGGACGACGTTCGGCGCCCTCTCCTTCGGCTGCCGTCCGGGCTGCGCCGCCGGCACTGTCACCTTCCTCGCGAGGAGCGCCTGCGCCGTTGCCACGCATCGCCGTGCGCACCGCGTCTTCCGGAAGCCCGAGCATTGTCGCTGCCGCCGCAGCGTCGCGCATCGATACGACCGCGGCGTTCGGAATCGTCGTGACGTTCTGACGCCGTGCGACCTCGATGACCACCTCCGCGTTCATTCCCGGCCTGAGCGCTCCGTCGCCGTTCGCCAGGTGCACCAGCACGGGGAACATCGTGACGTTCTGCTCCACGATCGCCTGCGGCTCGATCTTCAGGACGGTCCCGCGGAACACGCGTCCCGGGAACGCCTCGACCGAAACGCGTGCCTGCTGCCCCGGCTGGATCTTGCCGAGGTCGGTCTCATCGACGAGCGTGCGCACCTGCATCTCCGACAGATCGGCCATCGTGAAGATGATCGAGCCGCCGGAAATGTTCTGGCTGGCCGACTGAATGATCGTGCCGACCTCGACCGTCTTGCTGATGATGACGCCGTTTGTGGGCGCGCGGATCGTTACGTCGCCCAGCCGCTCGCGTGCGAGCTCCAGGTTGACACGTGCCTTCACGAGCTGTGAGCGCGCGCTCGCCTCCTCGAACGTTGCCGCCTCGTACTCCTGCTCGGTGATGACATTCGCCTTGCGCAGCTCCTCGGAACGCTGCTTCTGCGCCTGCGCAGTCTTCATGCGGGCCTCGGCCACAGCCAGATCCGCTTCCGCCTGTGCGAACGTGTTGCGCACATCGCGCGGATCGACCTCACCGAGCAGGTCGCCACGCTTCACGGCGTCGCCGGTCTCGACATGAAGGGCCGTGATCTCACCCGATGCCTTCGACTTTACCTCTACGAGCATGATCGGCTCGACGAGGCCCGCCGCTTCCGCTGTCACCTCGATCGAACGCTGCTCGGCGACCGCGAACTCGAGCGCCGTATCGTCCGTCTCCGCGATTTCACGACCGCGCACCATGAATGCGCTCACTGCTATCAGCACCACCACCAGCGCCAGTCCGATGGCCGGCTTCATCCACTTCTTCATCGTAACGACCTCCACGTCATCCGAATGTCAGGCGCCGGCCGGGTTCGCCGATCGCTCTCATCTATCAGTGTCAGCACGGCCATGTGTCCTGCCGTCTACAGCTCCCTGCCGATCAGTGCCTCGAGCTCCGCGAGTGCGAGCTGATAGTCGTACTGTGCCGAGATCAGGCTGATCTCCGCCGTCACCAGGTTCTCCTGCGACGTGACCTGCTCCAGGATCGTCGAAACGCCCAGACGATACCGCTCCTGCTGGACGCGCAGATCTTCTTCCGCGAGGGCCAGCGCTTCGCGGGCGATCAGAATCGCCTGGCGCGATGTCTCCAGTGTGCCGAGCAGTCCCTCCAGCGACGCACGCGTCGCGCGCCGTGCGTCCTCGAGCTGGTATCGCGCAACCGTCGCCTGCACACTGGAGCGTTCGACCGACTCCTCGCGCGCAAACCGGTTGAATACCGGGAACGACAGCCCCATGCGCAGAGACCAGCTGCTGCGCAGATCGGAGAACGAGGGCGCATCGTTGTTCCAGTTGTAGCTGCCGGAGCCGTTCAGTGTCGGCATGTACTGCGCACGGGCCAGCCGGACTCCGGCACGCGCGGCGTTCTCGTTCGCTTCCGCCGTGATGACGGCCGGCGCCTGGCTGAGCGCGAGCTGGAGCAGCTCATCGGGCGAGAGGTCCAGCTCAGCGACCGTGAGCGCGTCTTCAGCCGCGATGTCGGCGGGGCCATCGATCGCGACGAGACGCCCCAGGGCGTACATCGCGGCGCGCTTCTGATTGTTCGCCTGGAGCAGGCCCTGCCGCGCATTGGCTCGCTCGAGCTCCGCGCGGAGCACGTCCGAGCGTGTGGCGGAACCCGCCTGTGAGCGCAGCTGAGCGGCCGCGAGGCCTTCTTCCGCACGCTGCAGCCGCGCCTCGGCCGAGCGGATCAGATCGCTCGCCCGCGCCACGTCGTAGTATGCGGCCTTGGCGTTGCGCATCACCGTGTAGCGCTGCTGCACGAGCGACGCTTCAGATGCACGCGTCTCCGCCCGTGCCTGCGTCAGCTGTGCGCCGCGACGACCGCCGGTGAAGAGATCCACTCCCGTGCTGATGCCTGCGTTGTAGCTGTCACTCGAGCCGACCACGTTCGTGTTCGGATCGAACCGCTGCGTGCTCGAAAGAGCTGCACCGCTGCTGATGTTGAGGCTCGGCAGAAACGCACCGATCGCCGACAGCTCGGATGCGCCGGCTGTCTGTACTGCACCCTGCGCCTGTACGACCTGCGGGCTGTTGAGGAGCGTGCGGCGCACCACCTCTTCCAGCGTGAGCGTCACCGGCTCCGGCGACTGCGCAGCGATATCGCTCGCGGCGAGCGTGAACGTCGACAGAAACGCAGCGGCGCATACATGCGCGCGCAGGTTTCCAGTGAGTCGAGACATCGGTGTCATCCTCGTCAATGGTCAGTGCCTCTCGTAATGCTGGCGCCGTTCCGCCCGGAACTGCTCCTCCAGCTCGCGCTGCTCCGGCGTCAGGACGGTACGGATCTCCGCACGTGCCGAATCCATGATCGCCCGAAGCTGCGGCCCGTTTGTCTTCCAGAATGCCTCCACCTGCCCGCGGCGCCGCTCCATGATGGCGTCGACCTGCGTCCGCTGCTCCGGTGTCAGCTCCAGAGTCTCGAACAGGCCCGGACGCTTCCGCGATTCCGCCCGCTCACTGGCCTGCGCCTGGTCGCCGCCGGTCACGCGCATGGTCGCTGCACCCGTCAGTGCGCCGATCGCAAACATCACCACCAGCACCACCAGTCCCATCACACGTGCGCGTTTCGCTGTAACCATCAGTTCGCTCCCCTGTCCATTGCGATCAGCAGATCCGCCACCGTCGGCGAGCGGTCACTGATGAGCCATTCGTTCATCGGCGCCGGTACTTCCAGCGCATCCGTCAGACCGGTACCGGGCTCCACATGAGCGAGCTCGCGCTGCGTCAGCACCGACATGCACACGGCCGCGATCACCGCCGCCGCCGCGAGCGCCGGCCGCATCCAGTCGGACAGCACCGCAATCGGGCTCACATCCTCCCCGCCGCGCCGCTCGAGCTCACCACGCGCCCGCAGCATCACCGCCGCTACCATCAGCTCGCGCTGCGCCTCGTCCGCTTCCAGTGCCGTCAGATCAATTCGTTCATCCATCGCTCTGTCCCCTGTTGCCTGCGTCTCCCAGCTGCTCGCGCAGTGCGCGCCGTGCAAAGAACAGGTGCGAACGCACCGTCCCTTCCGGGATATCCAGCTCCAGCGCTATCTCGCGGTGTCGATATCCTTCGAGGTCGTGCATCAGCACGACCCGCCTCTGAACTTCCGTCAGCGTACCGAGTGCCGCCTGAAGACTGCGCCGGAGCTCTGAACGGCTCAGGTCCCCGCCCGGATCGCGCGGCGTTGCCGCGCTGCCGGCACTCTCCAGCGAATCCGTCTCACGGATCTTTTCCCGCCGTCGTACAGATCGCGCGCGGTTCCGCACGATTCGACGCAGCCAGCCCGCAAACGCCGCCGGGTCGCGACATTCATCCAGCCGCTCCAGCGCCGTGATGAACGAGTCCTGCACCGCGTCTTCGGCATCGCGTGCGTCCGCCAGCTCGGCGAGCGCAACCGCATATGCCATGTTCAGGTATCGCCGAACCAGTATCTCGAAAGACGATCCGTCGCCCTCCCGGGCTCGACGCACCAGACGGGCATCGCTCTCACCCCCGATATCAACAGGACGCATCAGCCTGCATTTTCGTTGAAAGCCGCAGTCACGTGCGCTGCGCCAGCTGACCGGCCAGCGCAATCCCGAGCAGGAGTGCACAGATTCCGAGGACGACGCTGCCGCTCATGTACAGCGCGGCACGGCCATACTCTCGCTCCTGCAGCAATAGAATGTTCTCGTGGCTGAACGTGCTGAACGTCGTGAACCCGCCCGCGACCCCGACAATCAGGAACGCGCGCCACGCCGACCCCGGCACCGTTCCCTCCAGCAGACGCAGCATCGCACCCAGAAAAAGGCAGCCGGCCACGTTTACGATGAGCGTACCCCACGGGAATGTCGGTGGGGCCCAGCGACTAGCCCAGAACGACAGGCCAAACCGCCCGAGCGCTCCCACCGCTCCACCGGCGGCTACCGCCATGACGACCTTTGCTATTTGTGGCATGTCTCCCCTGGACGCACTGGCACCTCTTCCTGTT
>DATABQ010000676.1:0-1658 GCA_036259495.1 Longimicrobiales bacterium
CACCGCGACCGAGCGTGTTGCCTGAGAACAGGCTCGAGCTCAGCCCAGACGTTCCGTGCCAGGATCCGGTGGCCTGCGATGTTCGGATGGATGCCATCCTCTAGATTGAGTGAGGGTTCGGCGGCTACTCCTTCAAGAAGAAACGGCACCAGCGCGGCGTCGTACTCCCGCGCGAGGTCGGCGTAGACATCACGAAATCGGGTGACGTAACCTGCGCCGAGGTTCGGCGGCGCTTCCATGCCGACGATCACGATCGCAATGTCCGGATACGTTTCCCGCGCACGATCGAGGATGCCATCCAGGTTCGCGCGCATCTCTTCGGGGTCGAGGCCGCGAAGCGCATCGTTGGCGCCGAGCTCCAGAACGAGGACGTCCGCCGGCTGCTGAAGTGACCAGTCGATGCGCCGGAGTCCGCCTGCCGATGTCTCACCGCTGATCCCCGCATTCACAACTCTGAACGGCAGGCCGGCGGAGTCGATCATCTGCTGGAGTACGGCTGGATAGGCGTGCTCGGCACCAACGCCGTAGCCCGCAGTCAGACTCGTCCCGACGATCAGGACGGTGCCCGCTTCCGCGCGATCACCGGCACGCGATGGCTGCGCGGCGGCATCTGTGGCCGAGGGCGCGGCTTCGCCTGCGGCCGCAGCCGAGGTCGCCGCATTCAATGCCGCATCGGCCTCCGTCGCCGCGGGGCCTTCGCCCGTCTCCGCGGTGTCGCAGGACGTTAGCGTCAGCGCGAGGCACGTGAGTATTATCCGCCGCATGATGATCATCGCACACAACCTCAGTCAGACCTACCGCAGCGGCATGGAGCCGCTCACCGTCCTGCGCGATGTCGATCTCGAAATTGCGCAGAACGAATTCATTGCCATTCTAGGACCGTCCGGCAGCGGTAAGACGACACTGCTCGGACTGCTGGCCGGCCTTGATACACCAGCGACGGGATCGGTTCAACTCGCAGGCCACTCCCTCGCCTCCATGGGCGAAGATGAACGCGCACGGTTCAGGGCGCGCAACATAGGCTTCGTCTTCCAGACGTTCCAGCTCCTGTCGACATTGACCGCACTCGAGAACGTGCTCGTCCCGCTCGAGCTGTCTGGTGCAGCGGGAAGCGGTGCGGAGCTCACGGCGCGCGCACGGGTCCTGCTCGAGCGGGTAGGTCTCGGCGATCGCACGGATCACTATCCGCAGCAGCTGTCCGGCGGAGAGCAGCAGCGCGTTGCGCTCGCGCGCGCATTTGCCAGTGAGCCGAAGATCCTGTTCGCTGATGAGCCGACCGGAAATCTCGACAGTGACACGGGTGCGCGCATCATCGATCTGCTCGTACGGCTGCACACAGAGAGCACCACCACACTGGTGCTCGTGACGCACGACCTGGAGCTGGCGCGACGCGCCGGTCGTGTTATCCGGCTCGCGTCAGGTCGCATCATCTCCGACGAGCGGCAGGGCTGACATGCGCGCGCCGTTCTGGCTGAAGCTCGCCGGCCGCGAGCTGCGCGCGAGCGCGCACCGGCTGGCTGTCTACATGGGCGCGATATCGCTCGGCGTTGCCGCATTGGTCGCAATCAATTCGTTCCGAGCGCAGGTGATGGAGTCAGTCGACAGCGAAGAAAAGGCGCTGCTCGGCGCCGACCTCCGCATCGACAGCAATCGCGAGT
>DATABQ010000677.1:0-6575 GCA_036259495.1 Longimicrobiales bacterium
GGCTGGCGCTGCGCGATTCGCCGAACGACGTCGCCGTAATGCAGCAGATCGCGATCGCGTATACGCGCATCGGGATGACGGACGAAGCGGTGAAGACGTACCGCACGGTGCTGGCGACACAGCCGACGGCTGCGGGCGCGCACTACGGCCTGGCCTTCCTGCTGCTTCGGCAGGGCCGCGGCGATGAGGCCGGCGAGCATCTGCGCGCTTTCCTGGCCGCGCCGCCGGAAGGGGCGGAGGCCCGCCGGCACGTCGCTCATGCGCAGGAGACGCTCGATGAGCTCGCGCGCGGCGTTAAACGGGATACGGAGAGCTGAGCCCGCGTGGCTGATCCGAACGTCAGGCTCGAGTGGACCGGCCAGGGCCTGCAGTTCAGCGGCGTCAGCCCTGATGGCCCGCGAATTCCCATCGACGGCGACGGTGCATCGGGGCCGTCGCCCGTGCAGATGCTGGCGCTCGCGCTGGGCGGCTGCATGGCCGTCGACGTGCTGGACATCACGCGGAAGTCGCGCGTGTCGATCACCGGTCTGAGCGTGGACATCGAGTATCATCGTCGCGAGGATCCGCCGCGCCGCATCACCGCCGTCCGGCATGTCTTCAGGACGACGGGCGTCACGCCGGCGGACGAAGCCAGGGTGCGGCGGGCGATCGATCTCTCACGCGAAAAGTACTGCAGCGTACTTCATTCGCTGCGTGAGGACATCGAGATGTCATTCGAGCTGGAGCTGGGGTGAATGGCAGTGAGTGAAGCCGCGGCGCGGAACAGCACGGGCACCGGCAGCCTCGACTACGTGTCGAATCCCGCCGAGCTGCCGCAGGGCACGCTCGTCGATCTTTTCCTCGATGCCGTCGATCGCCGGTCGGCCCGCGCGCAGCTCTACCGCACGGACGCCGGCTGGCAGCCGGTTTCCCACGACGAGATGCTGCACAACGTGCGTGCGATTGCCGCCGCGGTACGGACCCGGGGGCTGCAGCGCGGCGATCACGTAGGCATCCTGGCGGAGAACCGGCCGGAGTGGGCGTGGGTCGATTACGCGCTGCTGTGCGCGGGCATCATCACGGTGCCGCTGTACCCGACGCTACCGGCGCCGCAGGCGGCGGGCATACTCGAGCATTCGGGCGTGAAGCTGCTGTTCGTGTCGACGGCCGACCAGCTCGCGAAGGTGCGTTCGCTCCAGGCGCAGCTGCCCGACCTCGATGGCATCATCGTGTTCGACGACGTGCCGGTAGAGGATGGGTCCGTCGAAACGCTGCGGGATTTCATGGACGGCGGCGCTGCCTCGATGCCGTCGGATGCGGAGTTCCGCGCGGAAGCGAAGCGCGCGCGGCCGGCGGATCTCGCGACGCTGATCTACACGTCGGGTACGACGGGCGATCCGAAGGGCGTGATGCTTACGCACGCGAACCTCTACTCGAACATCATCGCCTCGACGAAGCACGTGCTCACGACGGAGGAGGGTGATGCGACGCTCAGCTTCCTGCCGCTGTCGCACGTTTTCCAGCGCATGGTCGACTACCTGATCTTCGGGCGCGGCAACACGATCGCATACGTGCCGATCATCGATGATGTCGCACGCGCACTCCGCGAGGTGAAGCCTACCATCGTCGTGGCCGTGCCGCGCGTCTATGAAAAACTCTACGCCAAGGTACTCTCCGTCACGGGTGTGCAGCGGCGCATTGTGCTGTGGGCGCGCCAGGTCGCGCTCGACTGGGCGGCGCTGAAGCTGCGCGGCGCGGCCGTACCGGCGGGGCTGCGCGCGAAGCACGCGATCGCGGACCGGCTCGTCTACTCCAAGCTGCGCGCGCGCCTCGGCGGACGCATCCGGTTCTTCGTTTCCGGCGCCGCACCGCTCAGCCCGCAGATCTTCCAGTTCTTCTACGGCGCGCGCGTGCTGATCCTGGAGGGATACGGCCTGACGGAGACATCGCCGGTCACGAACGTGAACACGCCGACGAAGCTGCGCATTGGCACGGTCGGCACGGCCATACCGGGAACGGAGATCCGCATCGCCCAGGATGGCGAGATCCTCGTGCGCGGGCCGCAGGTCATGAAGGGCTATTACCGGAATGACGCGGCGACGCGTGAGATGATCGACGCGGAGGGCTGGCTGCACACGGGGGATATCGGCGCGATCGATGCAGACGGGTTCCTGAGCATTACCGACAGAAAGAAGGAGCTGCTGGTCACCGCGGGTGGCAAGAACATCGCACCGCAGCCGATCCAGAATGCCGCGAAGCTTAGCCGGTTCGTGGCGGAGGCCGTCCTGATCGGGGACCGTCGCCCGTTCCCGATCATGCTGGTGGTGCCGAACTTCGATGCACTGGAGGAGTGGGCGCGGCGTGAGGGTCTGTCCACGGAGGACCACGCGGCCCTCGTGCGCGATTCGCGGGTACGTGAGAAGCTGGAGCAGGAGGTCGCAGCGCGCATGACGGGCTTCGCGCGCTACGAGCTGCCGAAGAAGGTGCTGCCGCTCGAGCGGGAGTTCAGCCTGGAGCGGGGCGAGATCACGCCCTCGCTCAAGGTCCGCCGGAAGGTCGTGGTCGAGACATACGGGCCGCAGATCGAAGCGCTGTATGCCGAGCCTGCGCCGCCCGAGAAGGATGCGGAGTGATGGAGAGCTCCGTCACGGTCGTGATTGTCACAGCACCGACGCATGATGAAGCGGAGCGGATCGTCACGGCCGCAGTGGAAGAGCGGCTGGCGGCGTGCGGCAACATCGTGCAGGGTGTCACGTCGATCTACCGGTGGGAGGGCTCACTTCAGAAGGACAGCGAAGTGCTGATCCTGTTCAAGACGACCCGGGCGGCGCTGCCGCGGCTGATGTCGCGCGTGGAGGAGCTGCACCCGTATGATGTGCCGGAAGCACTCGCCGTTCCGATCACGGCGGGTCTCGAGGCGTACACGGACTGGGTCGCGGCGAACGTGCATGGCTGACGAAGAAGAAGAAGTAGAGGAGTCGAAGTCTATGCGTAGGAGACAGTCTCGAGTGCGACAGCCCGCGGAGCTGTCCGCGGCCGTCGGCTCGAGCGGCGAATCGGCCGACGCTGATGCGGACGCGCGGGACGAAAGCGCGTCGCAGTCCGTCGACGAGCCGGCGCACGAGGCGCATGATGACACTGCCCTGGAGTACTGGCGCGACATCGTGCTTCGCGATCCATCGGACGTCAACGCGCGGCGGCGGCTTGCGCGCGTGTTCGAGCTGCGTGGGGATTCGATGCTCGCAGTCGAGCAGCTCGAGGCGGCACGCGCCGTTCAGCCGGAGAACCTGGAGCTGATCGTCGAGCTGGCAAACGCGAACATAGGGCTGCGCCGCTTCGATGCTGCCGAGCGCGACCTCCGGCGTGCGCTCCGCTTCCAGCCGGACTATGCTCCGGTCCATCTGGCGCTGGGCGTGGTCAGCTTCCGGCGTGGGCTCTACGCACAGGCGGAGCAGGAGCTGCGCCGTTCGCTCGAGCTGAACGCGGAGTCCGCCGACGCCTACTTCTACCGCGGCGAGGCGCTGAACAAGCTGAACCGGGTGGACGAGGCGCTCGACATGCTGCTGCGCGCGACACAGCTGCAGCCGGACAATGCCCGTGCGTATTACGTCATGGGCATCCTGTACGACAAGAAGAGCCGCTCGTCGGAGGCAGCCGCCATGTACCGCAAGGCGCGTGAGGTCGGGCCGGCGTGATCCGCATCGTGCAGGGCGAACTGACCGGAGCCGCGCTCGATGCCGTGCTCCGGCCGGTGTCGGCCGAGTGGACCGCCGTTACTCCCGCCATGCGGCGACTCGAGCTGGCAGCGGGTGAAGCACCCGCCGAACAGTGCCGGCGGCTGGGTGAGCTGCCGGTCGGCTCGGCCGTCATCACGCCCGCCGGCGACCTGCCCGCGCAGTTCCTGATCCACGCGGTGGTGCGGTCGATCGACGAGCCCGTGACCGGCTCCGGCGTGCGGCGCGCGCTGCAGAACGGACTGCGGCGGCTGGCGGAATGGGGGATCGAGCGGGTGGCGATGGCACCACTCGGCACCGGTGCGGGTAATCTGGATGCTGATGAGGCGGCGTCCATCATGATCCCGGTCCTCATCGAGCAGATGCAGGCGGATGGCTCGCCGACCGAGGTCGAGATCTACGTGGACTCCGATTACGAGAGGGATGTGTTCGAACGACATCTCGCACTGCACGGCGGCCGGGGCTCCGGTGAGGCGATCGGCCGCACGCATGCAGACAGTGACTGACGACAACCGCTCCCTCCTGGGCTCTCCCCCCACGACAGGAAGATGAAATGAACTCACGCCGTGTGATCGGCGTGTCCGTGCTCGCCATCTGGATCTGCATGGTGGCGTGGCATGTACGCCGGGAGTACTACGTGCCGGAGGCCGAGCGTCTGGCCGCGGGTGCACGAATGCTGGCACCGGGGACGCACTGGTTCCTGATCCGGATGGGCGACGTGCCGATCGGCATCGCAAATTCCCGCCTGGACACCGTCCCGGAGGGATACGTCTTCAATGACGAGATGACGATGGACGTGCCGGCGCTGGGAGAGATCCATCGCGCAACGGCGCGCACGCAGATCGATCTGGGGCAATCGCTCGAGCTCCAGGGATTCGAGTTCGCGCTGGACTCGCGCATCGGCCAGTTCCAGGTGAGCGGCCGTACCGAGGGCGACAGCATGCTCGCGGTCACGATGGACGCTGGCAGCGGGCCGCAGGAGTCACGGATGGAAATCGGCGACGGACTGCTGCTCGATGCGGCACTGTCGCTGCGCATGGCTGCGTCCGGCGCGCTTACGGAGGGCAACGAGTTCACGGCACGCATCTTCGACCCGTCATCGATGTCGGAGCGCGACGTGCTGATCAGCGTCGGGCCGCGCGAGACGATCGTGGTGACGGACAGTGCGCGGCTGGAGAACGGGCGCTGGGTGGCGAACCTGCTCGATACCGTTCCGGTGTTCCGCGTCGAGCAGCAGTTCGGCGGCGTGAAGATCTCGAACTGGATCGATGAGGACGGCCAGATCGTTCGTGCCGAGAGTCCGCTGGGCTTCACGATCGAACGGATGTACTACGAGCTGGCGCGTCAGGCGTGGGAGGGTGGTCAGTCCGCCGAGCTGGCGCAGGGCTATGGTGCGCTGATCGAGGGCACGGCGATCTCTTCGAACGTCGATGTGACACGTGTCGCGGAGCAGCCGCAGCTGCGTGTCCGTCTCGGCGGGGTCGAGCTCGAGGGGTTCGACCTCGAGGGCGGACGGCAGACGCTGCGCGGCGATACACTGATCGTCACGCGTGAGAATGTCACCGCGGCGCCCTACACGCTGCCATACTCCGGCACCGACTCGCTCGTGACGGCGGAGCTGGAATCCACACCGCTGATCCAGGCCGACGACCCGCGCATTCTGGCGCAGGCGCGCCGTATCGCGGACGGTGCAACGGACCCGGTGATCGTCTCGCAGCGCCTCACCGACTGGGTGTACGGAGCGCTGGAGAAGGATGTGACGCTGAGCGTGCCGAGCGCGTTGCAGGTGCTCGAGGCGAGGAGCGGCGACTGCAACGAGCACACGGTGCTGTACGTGGCGCTCGCGCGTGCGCTCGGGCTGCCTACGCGCACAGCAGTCGGGCTCGTGCACATCAACGACAGCTTCTACTACCATGCATGGCCGGAGGTCTGGCTCGGCGAGTGGGTCGCCGCGGATCCGACACTCGGCCAGTACCCCGCCGACGCGAGCCATCTGCGGTTCCTGATCGGCGGACTCGCACGCCAGGTGGAGCTGATCCGCCTGATCGGTCGTCTGGAACTCGAGGTGATATGATCCGTCTGGAAGGTGTTTCCAAGCGCTATGGCCGCTTTACGGCCGTGCAGCCCCTGAATCTCGCGGTGCAGCCCGGCGAGCTGTTCGGCTTCCTCGGCCCGAACGGCGCCGGCAAGACGACGACGATCCGCATGGTCACGGGCGTGCTCCGCCCGACCGAAGGCCGGATCTTCATCGGCGAGCACGACATGCTCGCGGACCCGGTCAGCGCCAAGCGCCACATCGGCTACATACCGGACCGGCCATCGCTCTACGAGAAGCTGACGGGCGCGGAGTTCCTGCGCTTCGTGAGCGGGCTCTGGGGCCGTGCCGGGGCAGCGGCGGACGCACGCGCCGGCGAGCTGCTCGAGTTGTTCGAGCTGAGCGCGTGGAGCGATACACTCGTGGAGAGCTACAGCCACGGCATGCGGCAGAAGCTGCTGATCGCATCCGCACTGGTCCACTCGCCCGACGTCATCATTGTCGACGAGCCGATGGTCGGACTCGATCCGAAAGCCGCACGCATGATCAAGGACCTGCTGCGCGTGTTCGCGGATCAGGGCGGCACCGTGTTCCTGTCGACGCACACGCTGGAAGTGGCCGAGGCGCTGTGCGACCGCATCGCGATCCTGCATCAGGGCGCTATAATCGCGAGCGGCACCATGGCGGAGCTCCGGTCCGAGGCCGCTGCCGGCGCGGCCGGTCTCGAGGAGATCTTTCTCAAGCTCACGGGCAGTGAGAACGTGACGGAGATTATTACGTCGCTGCGTGCCTCGGGGGCGGCGTGAGGAAGGGATCGGGAGTGTTTT
>DATABQ010000678.1:0-4720 GCA_036259495.1 Longimicrobiales bacterium
GACATGAGCCCCGATGCTCCTCGAATCAACGATTCCTGGATAGCGGCACCAGCGTGGGTCGCCCTCTGCGGCCCTCTGCGGCACTCAGCGGCCCTCTGCGAGTGAATCTGTTTCGCGCTGAGCCGGGCCCACCCCCTCACAGACCCACAGGCCCACTTCCTGCCCCTCGACCTCCCAGCACTCGAAAGCATCAGGAGCACCACATGCCGTACCGCAGACATCACATGAGCGTCGCAGCTTTCGCGCTGCTGCTCGCATGCACCGCTGATGACAAGCCCGCTGTCGCTGTCTCTGGCGATGCGGCGGAACAGGTTGCCGCGATCGATTCGGATGATCTGCCGACGCACGCGCGCGCCTTGATCGAGAGTGAACGGCCGTGGCGTGCGGCGATGGTGATGCGACGCTACATGGAGGAGGTCACCGATCCTCCTGCGGACCATCTCGTGCTGGCTGCGCGCGCTGAGGCGGGGTGGAAGGCGTGGCCGGAGGCGCGGGCGCTGCTCGAGCGGGTGCCGAACCTCGATGCATACGAGAACGGGATCGGTCTCTACCTTCTGGGTCGCGCGCTGCACGAGGCGGGCGATGCGACCCGCGCCGTCGAGGCGTACCGAGCCTTCCTGGCGCTGTCGCCGCCCGCGGGCGAGCTGGAGGACGAACGAGCGGCGGCACGTCTGCGGCTGGGACTCGCGCTGATCGAGACGGGCAATCGTGCTGCGGCGCGGGAGCAGCTCCAGGTGTCGCGCGAGCGTGCCGGGGAGGCGGACGCATGGCTGGACCTCCTCGAAGCCGAGGCACTCGCACGGGCAGGGGATACTGCCTCGGTACGGCAGATGGTTGCGGAGTACGATGATGGAATCCCGGGCCTGCGCGCATGGCGCGCGCGTATCGCTGCGGCACGTGCAGTTGGCGATGTCGCCCGAGCCAGGGCCCTGGGCAACGAAGCAAGAGCGTGGGCGGAAACCGATGCCACACGCGCGGAGTTCTTCGTTTCCGCTGCACGCGACGCGATAGCGATGGGCGATGTCGCCGCCGGTCGTGATGCATTGCGCGCGGCGATCGATCTCGGTGCGTCGGGAAGTCATGCGCGCACTGCGGCCGCACTTCTGCGGGAGGGTACGATGTCGCCCGCGGATCACCTGGCCGTCGCGCGCGTGCTGACGGAGCAGGGGCTGCACGAAGAGGCGCTCAAGGGATACCGCCGCTGGCTGGACGCCGGAGTCGGGACCCAATCGGAGCGCGATGACGTGCGTATGGAGCTCGCGAATGCATTCTTCTATTCGAACCAGTTCGACAAAGTCCCCGCAGCGCTGCGTCCGATTGCCGACCAGACCGACGCACGCATGCTGATCGCACGTGCGGAAGCACATCGCGGGAATGATGACGAGGCCGCGGGCATCTACCTCGAGATCGCCGAGGAAGACGCCCGCAGCGGCACGGGTGCCCGCGCGCTGCTCCTGGCCGCAGGCGTGCGCCATGATGAGGGAGATATGCGCCGCGCACGCGAGCTGTACCGGCAGGTCGTGAGCCGCTACCCCGGCAGCAGCCAGATGGGACTCGCGCTGATGCGGCTCGCGGCCATGTCGTTCATCGAAGACGATCACGCAGAGGCGGCGCGCACCTGGGACTCGTATCGCGCGCGCTACCCGAACGGCCGCCATGTAGAGCAGGCGACGTACTGGGCGGGCCGCGCACGTGATGCCCTGGGCGACTCAGCCGGTGCGGCTGCCCTGTATCGTGCGGTCAGGGATGAAGAACGCGATTCGTACTACTCGCTCCGGGCGAGTGAGCGGCTGGGTATTCCCTTCTGGCCGCTGCCCATGAGCGAGAGTCCCGGCGACAGCCCCGCGGCAGCCCGTCGTGTCGCGGCGTGGATGCAGGGGATCGATCTCCTGCGAGATGCAGGCTTCATGGCTGAGGCCGACGCAGAGGCGGATCGCGTAGCGGCAGACGCGGGCTCCGATCGCGCCACGCTCTACGCCCTCGCCGAGGCGCTCGCGGAACGCGGGTATGCGCAGAGCGCGATCCGCATCGGACTCCGGCTTCAAGGCAGCAATACACCGGATCGCAGGCTGCTGCGTATCCTCTACCCGTTCCCGTACCGTACGCTGATCACGGAGGAGGCGCGCGCGAGAGAGCTCGATCCGTTCACGGTCGCTGCGCTGATCCGGCAGGAGTCGATGTTCGAGGCACGCATCACGTCGCCGGCCGGCGCGCGCGGTCTCATGCAGATCATGCCGGCAACCGCACGCGAGCTCGCCGAAGCCGCTGGCATCGAGGACTGGCACGACGAGCTCCTGTACCACCCGGAGATCAACGTTCACCTCGGCACGCGCTACGTCGCGGAGCAGATGGAGGAATACGACGGATCACTGCCGTCGGTCTTCTCGGCCTACAACGCGGGACCGCACCGCGTGGAGTGGTGGAGCGAGTTTCCCGAGTACGGCGATGAGGAGCTGTTCACCGAACGCATCCCGTACGCGGAGACGCGCGGGTACGTCCGGATTCTGACGAGGAATCAGGCGATCTACAGAGGGCTTTACGGCAGCGATTGAATCGGACCCGCTCCGCTTTCCCGGTTGCAGGTCCGAGCCGTTTCAGCCCGTGCTCTGCATGGCCGCGGCAATCCCATTGATGCTCAGGAACAGCAGCTGTCGCAGTGACTCGCGCTCTTCTGCGGCGACCGACCGGGAGCGCCGCAGCAGCTCCACCTGCACCAGGTTCAGCACGTCCGTGTACGGGTTGCGCAGCTCGATCGAACGGCGGATGACCGGACTGCCGCTCAGCAGCGCGTCCTCGCCCGTGATGCGCAGGATCGCATCGCATGCGAGACGGAAGTCCTCCGCGATGATGTCGTGGTACGGAGCGGCAGCTGTATCCACGCCGTCCGGCTGCTCGTAGAGAGCCGCATAGCGGGCGGCGATGTCGAGCCGGGCGCGCGCCATCTCGCGCTGCGCGTTGTTCACCACTGCCGTGAAGAACGGCCATTCGCGATACAGCCCGCGCAGCATGTCGGCGTTCGCATCCGCGTGCATCACGTCCGCCAGCGCGCGACCGACGCCGTACCAGCCCGGGACGATGTAGCGGGTCTGGGTCCATGCAAACACCCACGGAATCGCGCGCAGGTCCTCGAACGCGACCTCCGTGGCGTTCTTGCGTGACACGGGACGCGACGCGATCGGCAGACGGCTGATCTGCTCGATCGGTGTGATCCTGATGTACCATTCCCAGAAGCCTTCATTGTCGATCAGCTCGCGGTACGCCTGCATCGATGTCGATGCGATACCGTCCATGAGCGCCCACGCACTCTGATCCTCGGCATCTGCGGCCGGATCGAAGTCGTGTGCTGCCGCCGTTGCCAGCAGCTGCGCACTGACGAGCTGCTCCGTGTGACGATGTGCGAGCCCCGCCAGCGCATACCGGAACGAGATCACCTCGCCCTGCTCGGTGACGCGAAGTCTCCCGTTGTGCGCTGCCGGAGGCATGGCGGCAATGGCGAGGTTCGCACGGCCACCGCCCCGACCGACAGTGCCGCCGCGGCCATGGAACAGCCGGAAGTCGACGCCGTGCTCGCGGCAGACGCGGCCGAGGCGGTCCTGCGCGCGGTGCAGCGCCCAGTTCGCCATCCAGTAGCCGCCATCCTTGTTGCTGTCGGAGTAGCCGAGCATGATCTCCTGGAAACCGCGCCGCGCCTCCAGCTGAAGGCGGTACGTCGCGTTGGAGAACATCTCGCGCATGCTTGCATCGGCACCGGCGAGGTCGTCGATCGTCTCGAACAGCGGGACGTAGTCGAGTGCACTTTCGAAGCCGTCGTCACTAACGCGCAGCAGTCCGGCCTCTTTTGCGATCAGCATCGGCTCCAGCATGTCGCTCAGCGTGTGCGTCATGCTGACGATGTAGCTGCCGATGCAGTCGGCGTCGCGGTCCAGCGCGTCGCGAATCAGTCGAAACGCGTCGATCAGATCCTGCGCGGCGGTCGGCAGCCCGGTGCCGGGCGGCAGCAGCGGGCGCGGGTTGCGGAGCTCACGCTCGAGCAGAGACACACGCGCCGTTTCATCGAGCGATGCATAGCCGGCTTCGACACCTGCCGCATCGAGGAGAGCTGCGACGGCCTCCTCGTGAACGCGGCTGTGCTGCCGCACATCGAGCGCCGCCATGCAGAAGCCGAACGTCCGCGCGAGCACGAGCATTCGGCCGAGCCGGCCGTGACGCGCCAGCTCGCCGAAGCCACTCTCCTCGAGCGCTCTCCGGATCAGCTCCAGGTCCGCCACGTACGCCGCCGCGTCATAATCCGTGCGGCCGCCTGCTCCGCCATCGCTCACCGCGGCGAGCGGTCCGCCATGCCGTGTGCGATCGAGCAGATGGAGGACCCTTCCCTCGATCGCCGCGATCAGGCGACGGTAAGGCTCGCGCATGTATGTCCGCGCAGCGCCCGCATCGTCATCGAGATGCTCGAGCGCGTCAACCAGCACACGGGCCGGCGGCGTCAGACGATCGGAGATGCTCAGCTCCTCCCGCAGCGCACGCAGCTCGTGGAGGTGCATCTCGAGCGCCGTCTCGCGATGCCGCTCGAGAGCATGACGCGTAATGTCCGGCGTGACGTTCGGGTTACCGTCCCGGTCCGAGCCGATCCAGCTGCGCCAGCGCAGGAACACCGGCACCTCCGCAGCGACGCCGTAGTGCCGCTCCAGCGCACGCTCCACATCGCGATGGATCCGCGGCG
>DATABQ010000679.1:0-6808 GCA_036259495.1 Longimicrobiales bacterium
GAGCGATCGCGAGGCCGAGATCGAGGAGGTGGAGGAGTTCCTGCGCTGGCTTCGTCCGAATTTCGTGTTCCTCGGCTACGACGCGTGGGGCCGCGTCGACGGTCGCGACGGTCGAATGGTCGATGCCGGCGAGGGCGACACGGCGCTGGGTCTCGCACGACCTGAGCGGGGACTGTGGGGAGCGGAGTCGGACGAGACCGGATCGTCGTCAGCTGCACGCGCGAGCTCGCCGCAGTCGGATGCGTCGCAGGCGGACGAGCCGCAGCGGCAGCAGCCGCAGACGGATGGACCTGAGCTCGTGCAATCGGACGCGCCACGCTGGCCGCCGCGGCTGCTGACCGTGACGCAGTCGAGGCATCACGCGACGGTGCATCGTCGTGTGCGCATGCACTGCATCACGATACGCGCAGTGGACGGCTTCGACATTCTTGGTGAGCGTCGCTTCATCGGCCTGTTCCGCTCGCGCGCCTACGCGGAGGAAGCGGAGCAGATCCCGATCCTGCGCCACAAGCTGCGCATGATCATCGAGCAGGAAGGCTGGCTGGAGGGGTCGCACGACCAGCGCGAGGCCGTGAAGGTCTTCAACTCGATGCCGAAGGAGGAGTTGTTCCGCGCCTCGGCGGTCGAGATCGGGACCGAGATCAAGGCGATCCTCGGGCAGTACTACGCACAGGATGTGAAAGCGACGCTTCGTCTCGACGCGGGCGGGCGTGCATTGTCGATCATGGTCATCATGCCGCGCGATCGTTACAGCGGCCGCGTGCGCCGGGCGCTCCAGGGCGAGCTCGTGCGCAAGCTGGACGGGACGCTGCTCAACTACAACCTGGTCATGGGCGGTGGTGAGCAGGCGCGACTGCACTTCCAGGTGGCCGCGGCGCCCGATCGACTGGGGGCGGTCACGCCCGAGCAGATCGAGGACATCGTTCACGAGCTGGTGCAGACGTGGAGCGACATGCTCGAGCGGCGGCTGACGCGCATCTACTCCGCCGACGATGCGCGGCGGAGGGCTGAGCGCTGGGGCACGGCGTTCAGTCCGGAGTACCAGGCTTCGACGACGCCGGACGAGGCGGTCAGCGACCTCCAGGTGATCGAGGCGATGGAGGCGGACGGCAGGACCGTGGACATTCGGCTGTCCAACCGCATGCAGGGCGACAGCGGCAGCGTTGGCGGCACCTTCACGCGCCTGAACGTCTACATCCGCGGCGACCGGCTCGTGCTCTCCGACTTCATGCCGATCCTGGAGAACGTCGGTCTGCGCGTGCTGTCGATGAGCCCGTTCGATGCGATCGATGAGCAGGGCGGCGCACGCATCTACACGTTCAGCGTGCAGGACGAGGAGCGACGCACGCTGGACCTCGAGACCAGCGGCGCACTCCTGACCAATGCGATACTCGCGGTCGCGGCAGGCGATGCTTCCAGCGACGGCCTGAACGGGCTCGTGCTAAGCGCGGGCCTGAACTGGCGGCAGGTGGACGTGCTGCGCGCATACTGCGAATACGCGTTCCAGCTCCAGATCGTGCCTTCGCGTCAGATGCTGTTGCGCACATTGCGCGCACATCCGGAGCCGGCGCGTCTGCTCGTGACGTGCTTTGCTCGGAAATTCGATCCGACCGCGGCTTCGACACCGGAAGAGCGTTTTTCGCACATGGAGCGTGCACGGCAGCAGTTCGTCGACGGCCTCGAGCGTGTCACGTCGCTCGTGGACGATCGCGCGCTGCGCCGGCTGTTCACGCTCATCGATGCGACTGTCAGGACGAACTATTACCTGCACGGCGGCGACCAGCCGGTGAAGCGCTCGGGCGGTGCACCGTACATATCGATCAAGATCATGAGCGACCTGCTGCAGCCGCTCGTGCCGACGCGGCTCCGCGCGGAGGCGTGGGTGCACTCCGCACGGATGGCAGGCATTCACATGCGCGGCGCCAAGGTCGCACGCGGCGGACTCCGGCACAGCGATCGTCCCGACGACCTGCGCACTGAAGTGCATGGTCTCGTGCGCACGCAGTCCGTGAAGAACGCGGTGATCGTCCCGGCCGGCTCGAAGGGCGGCTTCGTGACGCGCCTGTCACACACGGATGCGGCGGCGATGGCCGTGGAGGTCGAAGCTCAGTATCGCACATTCATCAGCGGTCTCCTCGACATCACCGACAATCTGGTTGACGGCGAAGTCGCACGGCCGCGCGCGCTCGTGGTGCACGACGAGCCGGATCCATACCTCGTAGTCGCAGCAGACAAGGGGACCGCGAAGTTCTCCGACGTCGCGAACTCCGTCGCCGCGGACTACGGCTACTGGCTCGACGACGCGTTCGCATCCGGCGGCTCGAACGGTTACGACCACAAGGGCGTCGGCATCACTGCGCGCGGCGCGTGGGAATGCGTTCGTCGTCATTTCAGGGAGCTGGGTCGAAACACGCAGACGCAGCCGGTGAGTGTAGTCGGCATCGGCGACATGAGCGGCGATGTGTTCGGCAACGGCATGCTGCTCTCGCGCGAGATACGACTGGTCGCCGCGTTCGACCACCGCCACATCTTCGTCGATCCGACGCCGGACGCGGAAGCATCGTACGACGAGCGCGAGCGCCTGTTCAAGTTGCCACGGTCCAACTGGGACGATTACGATCGCGCTGTGCTCAGTGAGGGCGGATTCATCGTCCCGCGCGGGCTCAAGGAGATCACGCTCTCGCCCGAAGCGCGCGCAGCACTCGGTGTGTCTGAAGGTGCCGAGCGAATGGACGGCGAGACGCTCATCCGCACCATTCTCTCCGCACCCGTCGATCTGCTGTGGAACGGCGGGATCGGTACCTACGTGAAGGCGCCGGAGGAGCGGCACGCGGATGTCGGCGATACCGGCAACGACGCCGTTCGCATCGATGCGGTCGACCTGCGCTGCCGCGTTCTGGGGGAGGGCGGCAACCTCGGGCTGACGCAGCAGGCACGCGTGCGGTTCGCTCTTCAGGGCGGCCTCTGCAACACGGACGCAATCGACAACTCCGGCGGTGTGGAGATGTCGGATCGCGAGGTGAACCTCAAGATCCTGCTGACTGCGGCAGTGGCGAACGGCACACTCGATCGCGAAAGTCGCAACGCCCTGCTCCACGAGCTGACGGATGCGGTGACGGACCGGGTGCTCGACGACAACCGGTCGCAGAGCCTGGCCATATCGCTCGACATGCTGCGCGCCGGCGAAGGCTTCGCCGATTTCCATGGCGCGATGGTTTCGCTCGAGCAGCGCGGCGTCATGAATCGCTCGGATGAGGCGCTGCCGACACTGGAAGTGCTCGTGGAGCGTGAGGCGCGCGGGCAATCGCTCATGAAGCCCGAGCTCGCGGTGCTCCTTGCCTACACGAAGCTCACGCTGAAACAGGGACTGCTTGCGGGCGCCGTTCCGGATGATCCCGCGATGGAGCAGTACCTCACTGGCTATTTCCCGGAGCGTGCGGTCGAGGTCGTGGGGCCGGGACCTCTCGCGGGGCACAGGCTGCGACGCGAGATCATCGCGACACAGCTCGGCAACGACATGATCGACATCATGGGCGTGTCGTTCCTTCATCGGGTGGCACGCGACACGGGCCGCAGCGTGACTGCGGTCGCGCGCGCCTGGTTCATCGCATCGAGTCTCGCGGGTGCCGGCGAGCTGCGCGTGCGGCTTGCAGCACTGGAAGGCGATCTCTCCACAGGCGTGATCTATCGATGGCTGCTCGGTCTCGCGCGCATGCTCGAGCGCACGACGCGATGGATCCTCGCCAACATTTCGGATGACGCTCCGATCTCCGATGTCATCGCAGGCCACCTCGACGGTGTCACGACTCTAAGGCGTGACTTCCATCGCATGGTCACGGGTCGCGAACGCGAGCTGTACGACCGGCTGACGAAGGAGGCGGGCGAGCTCACCCGTCGCGAGGACCTGGCTGCTTCACTGATCACGCTACGCTTCCTCGATCAGCTGCTCGGCATTCTCAAGGTCGCGCACGAAACGGCGGCACCGCCGACACGCGTGGGGCGGGCATACTACCTCGTGTCAGAGCTGCTCGAGCTGCCCGTACTGCGAAACGCCATCGATGAAGCGGCCGGCGCCGGCCCGTGGGATCAACGCGCTGCGCAGACGCTGGTCGAGGACACGGGCCGTGTGCACCGGCAGCTCACCGCTTCAGCGGTGAGCGCGGATGCGGCAGCCGACATCGACATGCTCGTGTCCGATCTCGCCGTGAATCGTGGCGCGGAGCTGCAGGCGTATCGCGACGTGATGTCGGACATGACTGTCGAAGGAAAGCCAACGCTCGCCGGGCTGATCATTGCCGTCCGCCAGCTGGAGTCGCTGTGCTGACAGCGGTGTCGGGCGGCGCAAAACGCCCGGCGGCCGTGTCCGCCGCCGGTGCGGAGCCCGCGAGCGTCGTGTGGAAGACCGGCTGGCTTCGCTCGTACAGCGGCCATATCCGGCCTTCCTCCTGCATCTGCTCGAGCACGATGCCGAGCTCTCCCTTGAGATGATCCGAGTACGTGTTGCCGAGGCTGTCCAGGGGCACGGCTGCGATCGCATCGAGTCGCGCGCGCAGTGAATCCTCCGCGTCACCGTCGCCGGCAACTGCATCACGCCACGGCGCCCACAGCTCCGGCGACGGAGGAGAGAACTCGTTGTACGCGATGTCGATCGTGGTGCCGAACTCGTGTGAGCTCTCCTTGCGACTCGCGTTCGCGTTGCGCGCGCGCAGCTCCTGCTGGAGGTCGCCCGTACGGAACGCCGAGCTGATCTCGAACCGGAACGGCGGAAGGCCGGCTCGGGCAAGGCGCTCGTGGAATCGCTGGCCGAGCTCCTCCAGTGCAGCCTTCTTTTCGGGCGTCACGTACGGCAGCGACTGATCCAGCTCGCGCACGATCCAGTGCTGTGTGCTGTCCGGCAGCCGAACCAGGCGCCCTGCGCTCACCAGTCGCGCGATACCTGCCGTGTCATCGACAGGGGCAACACCAAGCGAGCGCGCGCGTGCGATGTGCTCGTCGTTCAGATAGCGGCGCAGGTCGCCGCGGACGGACCCGATCAGTCCCGGGAGCGAGTCGAGCCGTTCCTCGACCGTCGCGAGCTCCTGTTCCAGGCGGGCGGTCGCCGCGCGGGTGATCGCCGGATCGACATCGGTCCATTCCGCGGTCGAGACGCGGTCGATGCGATCGCCCACGGAGTCGCAGGCGGAGAGGAGGATCAGAGCCGCCAGGACGATCGGCGCCGGTGTTGCGATGTTGTGCTGCTGCATGGTTTCCTTCAGTCGGACGCGGAACCCCTTCTGCAGAACGGCTCATGCGCGTATTCAGCCGTCCCGCGCGCCCGATCGCCGGCTTCCTCCCGGTGACGCGGGCATGTCACCCTGAGCCATTCGGCAAAAGGGGTTCCGCGTCCGCAAAGGCTGCTGCAGTGAGGGCGCTCATATTGCATATCCCAGGTGACAGAATGAGGCTGCGCGTATGAACAACCTGGACGATGAATTTCCTCTCGGCGACGGCGTCGCGGATGTGACGGCATGGGTCGGCTGCCCCTACTGCGGCGAGGAGGTGGAGCTGGTCGTCGACCCGGGAGGCGGTGCCGTGCAGCAGTATGTCGAGGATTGCGAAGTCTGCTGCAGGCCGATGCAGCTGACAGTGAGATGGGACGCTCACGGCGCCGCTCATGTGCGGGCCGCGACGGACGAAGACACGATGTGATTCCGCAGGCGCTCGCACGCACCGCGTGACCGCAGGTCATCCCCAAGCTTTATCCAAGCCGCTGCCCGGCTGATCGCAAGCTGCAAGCGCTAGCTTGCGTTCCGGATAACACGAGCGACAACGAACGGAGGCACACGATGACCCCACGATCCGCGATAACGCTGCTGCTCGCCTGCGGCCTGGCCGCAACGGCACGAGCCCAGCACGCCCCCGCCACCAGCTCGGAAGATATCGACCAGGAGACGCCGATGATTGCGACATCACAGCAGCAGCGAATTCTCGTCCATGTGACCCACGGTCCGGAGGCGCCGACGCGGGCTGCGCTTGCGTTCAATGTTGCGCGGTCCGCGCTTCAGCAGGGGCACGAAGTCACGCTTTTCCTGGCGGGAGATGCCGTCCAGCTGATCCGCGATGACGTTCTCGACCACCTCGCCGGCCTCGGCACCGGCTCCATGCGTCAGCTCTACGATGGAATCGTGAGCGATGGCGGGACGTTCTTCCTGTCGGGCGGGTCGAGCAACGCACGCGGCGTGACGGAAGCGGACTTGACGAACAAGCCGGCGACGTTCGCGGGGCCGGACCAGCTGGTGCGGCTGGCGCTGGAGCATGATCGGATGTTTACGTATTGACCACCCGTCGGACGCGGAACCCATTCTGCAGATTGGCCCATCCGGACTGAATCGCGTTGCTGGCCGAGTGGGCTGGACGGCATTGCGCCTGTCGAGGGTGCCCGCTCTCGTAGAGAGGGCCCGGGCGCCTGACGACGCCGCACGGGTGGGCGTCGCCATGGCGCGCCCGGCCAATCTGCAGAATGGGTTCCGCGTCCGACGGGAGGGGCCTACAACCGCGCCGCCTCCACAAACCCCTCCCGCCAGCTGGCATGGTGCGGCTGCCACCCGAGCTCCCGCTTCGCCTTCGCATTCGATGCGCCGCGCACTTCCGTCATCATCACCGTGAACGCCTCGCCGGCAAACAGCCTGCCCAGCCATCGCGGCACCTTCCTGGGCGGCGGCGCGCCCATGGCGGCTGCTGCTGCCGGAATCCAGCTCGACACGGGTGCCGGTTCGTCATCGACGATGTTGTAGATCCCGCGCCGGCCCCGATCGATCGCCGCAATTGT
>DATABQ010000680.1:0-2382 GCA_036259495.1 Longimicrobiales bacterium
ATCCACGGGCGGTGTCGGTGCCAGCGCGCGCAGCTGGTCCTCCACCGGACTTTCGTCGCGTCGGTATGTCATAGGTCCTCCCTGATCGGCGCGAGCGCATCGCGCAGGGCCCTGCGTGCCTCGTGCAGGTGCCAGCGCACGGTGCCGTCCGCCAGGTCCAAGATGCTCCCGATCTCGCCGCTCGTCAGCCCTTCCAGATCGGCGAGCTGCACGATCGTGCGCTGCTTCTCCGGCAGCAGGCTCATCGCAGCGGCCAGGCGCGTCCGGAGGTCCGAATTCTCCGCCTGACGGTCCGGCAGCGTGCCTGTCGCAGCCGCAGTCTCGGACACCTGCAGCGTCGTGCGGATGCCGCGGCCCCGCCTGAAATTCAACGCCTGGTTCACGACGATGCGCAGGAGCCAGGGCCTGAACGGGCGACCGGCACGGAGCTGGTCGAGCCGCTCGAGTGCACGGATGAACGAGTCCTGCACCACGTCCTCCGCATCCTCGCGGTGCTCGAGAATACGCCACGCGATCGAGAATGCGCGCGCCATGTGTCGCGACACGAGCGTGCCGTACGCCTCCGCGTCGCCATGCCGGACGCGCTCGACCAGCTGCGCGTCCTGCATGGTTTCCTGCGCCTCGATGAGCGCAGCATCCTTCTCATCCGCATGCGTGCGGCGCGGCAGCGGCATTCAGGCGGCGTGTCACTCAGCGGGAGCCGGGACCGGCGCCCTGCGGCCGGCCGCGGGGTGTGTCCGGACGCACACCCGGCTCACCGCCGCCGCGCCGCATCCGCTGCATTGCGGGCCGGTGGCGCTGTGCGGTCCGCAGCTCCTGCAGCTTCTGCCGCTGCTCTTCCGTCAGCACCGACTGGATCTGTTGCATCGCCTCCTGCGTGTTCGACCGGAGCTGCTCCATCACCGGACGGAGCTCGTCGGAGATCCCCGGCCGAGCCGCGGCGCCCGCACGCTGCCGTACCTTACCGGCGCGCTCCTGCATCCGCGTACGCATCTGCTCACGCTGCTCAGGAGTCATTCGCTCCACGCTGTCACGCATGGCTTCGCGCCGCTCCTGCATCGCTTCGCGTCGCTCCTGCATCTGTGCACGCCTCACCTCGCGCTGCTCGGGCGTCACCTGCTGCCGCTCCGCACGCATCTGGTCGCGCGCGGCGGAGAGCTGTGCCAGAAGCGGAGCGTTCCGCTCCTCGAGCGTCGCTCGGACGCGACCGATCTGATCGATCTGGGCCTCGGTCAGCGCGAGAGTCTGGCGCAGGGCCAGGATTCGTGTCGCCGGGTCGTGCCCAGGCCTGGCCATGCCATGCTGGCCCATGCGGCCGTCTTCGGGCCGAGGTGTCTGAGCGGCCGCTGCCGCAGGCAGTGTGAGAGCCGTGAGTGCCGCCAGGGAAATGGCGGTGAGGGTGTTCCGTCGCATGTGTTCCTCCTGTTTCGCGACCGACGCACGGCTGCGATCATGCAGCCATCGTATCAGCTAGTACACGTGAGCGCACGCGAGCGTTGGGCGGGCAGGTTGCGAGCGCGGCGCGCGCGGCGGCATCTTCTGCCGAACCTCTTCCAGACAGCCCAGGACGACGCCATGCACACGTTGGCCAGAACGTACCGCGCCCGATACCCACTGATTGCCGCACTCCTGCTCATCGCGGCGGTCGAACGAGCCCCGCTGCACGCGCAGTACGTCCCTCCCGCCGGGGAGTGGGAACAGCGGCAGCCGGCGCAGGTCGGTCTCGGTCCGGCTGCGGTCCAGGCCGCCATCGCCTTCGCCATCGAGAACGAGTCCAGCGGTTCACGCGATCTGGCGGCGAACCACACGCGCACGTTCGGACGCGAGCCCCATGGTGAGGCCGTCGGCCCGTTCCGCGAGCGGGGGGATCCTGCCGGGATCATCATCCGGAACGGCTACATTGTCGCCGAGTGGGGCGATCCGCACCGCGTCGATATGACGTTCAGCGTCACGAAGAGCTTCCTGTCCAGCACCGTCGGCGTCGCGTTCGACCGCGGGCTGATTGCCGACCTGGACGAGCCTGTGCGCGAGTACATGGCGCCCGTCGTGACGTACCCGGAGCAGGAGGTGATCGAGCCGTTCGAGTCCCCGCAGAACCGCCGTGTCACGTGGGACCATCTGCTGCGCCAGACGAGCGACTGGGAGGGTACGCTCTGGGGCAAGCCGGACTGGGCGGATCGACCCCGCGGCGATATCGAGGAGTGGAAGGTGCGGCCTCGAAACGAGCCCGGCTCCGTCTACACGTACAACGACGTGCGGGTGAACGCGCTCGCACTCGCGGCGCTCAACGTCTGGCGCCGCCCCCTGCCGCAGGTGCTGAGGGAATACGTCATGGATCCGATCGGCGCGTCCGCCACGTGGCGCTGGTACGGCTATGACAGC
>DATABQ010000681.1:0-4725 GCA_036259495.1 Longimicrobiales bacterium
GGGATCATCCCGGCACTCGAGAGCTCACATGCGGTGGCGTGGGTGCTCGAGCACGGCAGCCGCTGGGTCGGCCGGGGTCCGGTCGTGATCTGCCTGAGCGGACGCGGCGACAAGGATGTTGCAGAGGTTGCGGACCGCACCTCTCACCAGCAGGGAAATTCTGAATCGGCATGACGCCTCCTCCTGACGGCACAGGGAACTCGGCTTTCGAGCTCACGACCGCGGCATCGTCGCGCGTCGATGAGGTGGGGCCGGACACGCCCATTCCTGCCGCCGAGGCTTCAGAGCTCTTCACGATGCTGGACAAGGCGGTGCGGGCGCAGCGCCTGTACCAGCCGAACAATCCCGTATATCGCAGCTTCATTGCAGCGACGGAGAGCTCGTTTGCGAAGCTGTGGGATCGCATACCGTCGCTCACGGTCGGCATCGAGGAAGGCTCCTTCCGCTGGTACAACCGCAGCTTCCCGGCCGGTGAGGGCCGCGACAGCATGCCGTTCCTGTTCTTCAAGGATGGCATTCGCTTCGTCACGTTCCTGCCGGGATTCGAGGACGAGATCGAGCGTTTCCTCGATGTGGTGAATCGCGCCCGCATGCAGGATCAGCGCACGGATGATGACATGGTGACGCTGCTGTGGCAGCAGGAATTCTCCTGCTTCCAGTACAGCTATGTCGATGCGCTCGCTGAGGGGCTCCAGATCCCGCGTCCGACGACGCCGAAGCTGGTCGGGCTGGAGCTCACGCTCGTGCGCGAGGATGCCGCCGGCCCGGTGGATGGCGAGCCGCAGCCTCCTGCCGTGGAGGCCGGTCAGCCTACGGTCGCCGGGCTCATCAACCGCGACGACTTCGAGGAGACGCTGTACTTCCTCGACCCCGCGGAACTGGAGCGGCTGCGCGAGGAAGTGGAGCTGGAGTGGAACCGCGACGTCAAGACGGACGTTCTCAACGGCCTGTTCGACCGCCTCGAGGACAACATACCGGAATGGCGCACGGAGATCATGAAGATCCTGCGGCAGATGCTGCCGGTGTATCTCGGTGCGGGCGATCTGCGTTCGGCGACGCTGGTCCTGGTCGAGCTGAACGTGATCCTCGAGCGGGCGGACCTGAGCGATGAGGACCGTGTGGAGGCGCAGGCGCTGTATCGCGAGCTGAGCGAGCCGACCGTTCTGACGCAGCTGATGCGCTCGCTGGAGGATGGCTCGATCGATCCGAGCGGCTCGGAGCTCGGAGTGTTCCTCCGGCATCTCGGTCCTGCCGCGATGCCCGTGCTGCTCGCCGCCATCGAGCGCACCGAGGTCACTGCACTCCAGGAACGGCTGCGCACTGCGATCGAGGGTCTGGCAAACGCGCACCGCGACCGTGTCGTCGCGCTGCTGGGAGACTCCGATCCGCAGGTGCTTCGCGGCGCCGCCCGCCTGGCGGGTCAGCTCACGATCACGCAGGCTGCACCGGCGCTCGCCAATCTGCTCACCCACTCCGATGCCGTCGTGCGTCGCATTGTGGTCGAGTCGCTGATCCGGATACGGACATCGCTCGCACTGGATGCGATTCAGCAGGCGCTCGGCGACTCCGACCGCGACGTCCGCGTTGCGGCCGCACGCGGGCTCGCCACGCTGCGCTATGCACCCGCACGTGCGCGCATCGAGGAAATGCTGGAGAGCCGTGTCGTCAGGGATGCGGATCTGACGGAGAAGATCGCGTTCTTCGAGGCATACGGCGCCGTCGCGACTGCGGACAGCGTCGCGCTCCTGGACCGGATGCTGAACGGCCGCAAGCTGTTCGGGAAGGAAACTCCCGTGATGCGTGCATGCGCGGCCATGGCGCTCGGCCGTGTCGGCTCGCCCGCAGCGCGCGCTGCGCTGCAGCGTTCCAGTGCGGAATCCAATCCGATCGTGCGCAATGCAGTCATGAAGGCGCTGCGACAGGAGTCGCCATGAACGCCGGACCGCCGCTCGTCCAGAGCGATACGATGGTGCAGCCGCTCGGGCGCGCGTTCGTGGTCGCGTTCCACGCGGCGTCGCAGTCGCTCAGGATCTATCCGCTCGAGAATGCCACGGTTCAGAACGCACTCGCCGAGATGCACAAGGTGGTGCGCAGGCTGATCGAGCGGGAAGGTCTGTTCGAGCTGCGCCTGGCCGGCGATTTCCTGTTCGTGAACGATGCACGTCTGCGTCTCGAGCTCTCCGACTATGCCGCGTTCTCGTACGTGATCGGTACGCTCGACCGCCACGGCATCGGCCGCGTCGAGTTCGGCCCCGAAGTGACGGCGCGGGATCTCGCTCCGTTCATGTCGCTCCTGCTCCAGGACGGCGATGGCTCTGATGCGGCGTTCGAGCAGTTCAACCGGCGCCTGGCCGCGAGCGGTGTGCGAAACATCGGCATCGAGCCGATGCGCGGTGTCGAGCAGCCGGAGGAGGGCGACGATGAGGACCGGCAGAAGGAAGCCGCGAAGCTGACGTACTTCCAGTCCGTGCACGTCGCGAAGGAAGTCATGGGCGACATGCGGCTGGGGCGGGCGGTGAATCTCCGGCGCGTGAAGCGCGCGGTGCAGTCGATCGTCGATCAGGTGCTGAACAATGAGACATCGATGCTTGGCATGACGGCGCTGCGCGACTATGACGAGTACACGTTCACGCATTCGGTCAACGTCTGCATCATCAGCGTGATCATCGGGCAGAAGCTGGCGCTGACGAAGGTGCAGCTGTACGAGCTGGGACTGGGTGCTCTGTTCCACGACCTGGGCAAGCAGCGCATCGATGAGGCCGTGGTCAACAAGCCGAGCGGCCTGAACGAGGAGGAGTGGGCGCAGATGCAGCGGCACCCCACCGAGGGTCTGCTTGCGCTGTTCGGCATGCGCGGCATGGCCGAGGTGCCGTACCGCGCGATGCTGCTCGCATACGAGCACCACATGAAGAAGGATCTCACGGGCTATCCGCGCAACGTGCGTCCGCGCAAGCCGACGCTGTTCAGCAACATTGTCGCGGTCGCGGACGGCTTCGATGCAGCGACGTCGAAGCGCAGCTATCAGCAGCAGCCGTGGGGTGCGGACGAGGTGCTGCGCGAGATGCGCGAGAATCCCCGCCGCGGCTATGACCCGCTGCTCGTGAAGGCGCTGATCAACGTCACGGGCGTATTCCCCGTCGGTACGCTCGCGATCCTCGACACGCACGAGATGGCCGTTGTGACAAAGCGTCATCCCGATCCCACCAAGGTCCATCAGCCGCTCGTGAAGATCATATCCGACAGCGGTGGCACCATGCTGTCGGAGCCGATCGATGCGGACCTGAGCGAAATCGATCCCGCGACCGGCAGCCACAGGCGCGCGATCATCAAGACCACCGATCCGGATCGGTATGGCATCCGCGTTTCCGACTATTTCATCTGACATCGACCCGCTCGCCGCGCACCTGATAGCGCTGCGCGAGGCGGGACGGCGAGCGCTGATCCCCTATCTCACGGCCGGCTATCCATCGCCGGACCGAACGGCCGGCCTCCTGGACGTGCTGGCGGACTCGGGTGCGGACGTCATCGAGCTGGGCGTGCCGTTCAGCGATCCCGTAGCAGACGGTCCGACCATCCAGCGGTCATCGCAGCGCGCACTCGAACATGGCGTGAACCTGCGCTGGACGCTCGATGCGCTCCGTTCCTTCCGCGAGCGTCGCGACGACGTGCCCGTTGTCCTGTTCAGCTACCTCAATCCGGTGATCGGCTACGGTGTCGACAGGTTCATCGCGGATGCGACGGATGCAGGAGCAGCGGGCGTGCTGCTCACGGACCTGCCGGCGGGCGCGGATGATTCGCTGGAGCAGCGGTTTCAGGGCGCGCCGTTCTCGTTCATCCGCCTGGTAGCACCGACCACGCCCGCTGCGCGGCTGGATGAGATCGCGCGCACGGCGCAGGGATTCCTGTACTACGTCGGACGCATGGGTGTGACGGGTGCTCGGCAGGCACTGCGATCGGAGACGCTGTCGGAGGTGGCCGCGCTGCGGGCACGTGTTCAGGTGCCGGTGGCGGTAGGATTCGGCGTGTCGACGCCGGAACAGGCCGCCGAGATCGCTCGCGTGGCCGATGGTGTGATCATCGGCAGTGCGCTCATTGATGCGCTGGATCGGGAAGGGGATTCGGGGATTGCCGCGCTGATGCGGCGGCTGCGTGAGGCGATCGATGATGTAGGGTGATTGCAGTATACTCTGCGTCAGGCACTTCTCGGCTCGTTGCCGGAGTACAGTTCGGTACGTCCAGGCGCCTATGGAAAGCATGTTTGACGGTTTAAGAAAGATCATATTGAGTCCGCGGCGTGGATCGACACTCCTGTTTCCCGGTATCCCTTCCTTTGCTGCCAATCTCACTCTGGCAGGAGGATGGTCACCTTCCCGTGTGTATCCGTCGACGACTTCGACTAGTCCAGCACACGAGCCGGGGAGACAATCTGTCGTGCTCACTTCCTCTCGAAGGGCCGCACTCATTGCAATCGGCTTGCTGCTCAGTGGCTGCAGCCCGTTTGTGCCACCCACGGAAAGTATTGTGCCCTGCGATTACGCGTCTGTATCTACAGACGGGTGGGTTGAGCGGCACCGGATGGAGATCCTGCTGCCTGACGTATTCAAGCGCGACACCACTCAGATATTCATACATGGCGGTACGCTGTGGCGTGATGGCAGCCGGTCGGTTTCGGTTTCAGGAGGACACTGGAGTCGTGATTCATTAACGGGGTATGGAAGCCCCAAC
>DATABQ010000682.1:0-3796 GCA_036259495.1 Longimicrobiales bacterium
CGCGCGCGAGGTCGAGCCCGCGCGCGCCACGTCGAGCCCGCGCGCGCCACAGTGTTCCGCTGGTATGAGTGATGCAGCTTCGGCGGCTGACTCGATCCTGGGAGGTACACGATGCGGGAGCTGTTTCACGCCGATGGCGACACGTGGCGCGTGTCGAGCGATGCACATGACTCGGACCGCGAAGTGCACACCGTAGTGTTCCACTGCGTCAGCAACAGCCAGCGGCCCTATCGAGTGGTCGAGATTCCGGATCCCGTGCTGCAGGATCGCGATGTCGAATCGCTGAAGGAGGCAGAGCTGACGGAACTATTCGGCCGATCGCAGACAATGGACTTCAGCCACGACGAAGCGGCGGAACCGCAGAGTCACGGCTACGGCGATCCCCCGCTGCACTAGATTCCATGCAGCGTGAGCCTTCCGTTCCGCAGCGGGAGGGACTCCGGGGACGCTAAGCGAGTCCTTCGTATATCGGATTGGCGACGATGGTGCCGGTGTCATCGAGGATGTGGCGGTCCCAGGGGAATACGACGGTCGCGCTCGTCTCGAGGGCGTGGTAGTCAGGCCTGTATCCGCCGACCTTCACGAGACTGGTTGCCGTGCGCAGCTCTGTGGGCGAAACCTGGCGTAGGGCGTTCAGGGCCATGCGCAGCGTCTCGCCCGACGTGCAGATCTCGTCCACGATCAGCACACGCTTGCCGGCCGCTTCCTTCGGTGCGGCAGAGAGGATCTTCGGACGCGAACGGGCGCGCTCACCGCCCGTGTCCCGACTGATCTTCAGCGAATAGAAGTCGCAGCGCAGTATGGATGCTACCACGGCGCCCGGGATGACGCCGGCCTTCGCGATCCCGATTACGAGGTCCGGCTTGAACCCGTCCGCAGCCACCTTCAAGGCGAGCACCCGACACAGCTCTCCAAAAAACTCCCACGACAGCTCCAGAAAATCCGTCTCCGGCATTCCACGGGCGCGTTTGGCATTGATCGGCGTGTCCATGGCAATCTTCCTCGCAGGCTGGGGCCCGGGAAGTTAGCCGGGCGGCGCAGCGCGCGAAAGCCGTGTTGACACCACTGCGCTGCACGGCCATTGTGCCGCGCCATGGATTCCCAGCTGCGTGCCCGCGCCGAGGGCCGCCTTGCCGAAGCAGCCCAGGCGCAGGGCGTCGCCGACCCTCGTCCGCCTTACCGTGAACGCCTCCGCCGCCTGCGACAGAGTCAGCCGGAAGCGTTCGATCGTGCGATTCAGCATTACGAACAGCATGTCGTCCCGGCGCTCGCGGGATCGGACCCGCTCAGCACCTGGATCGACTACGGCCGCTTCCTCGCCCAACTCGACGGGGAAGGCCGCACTGTTCACGTTGACGAGCAGGGCCGCGCGACGCCGTGGACCACCGACGCTCCCGCCGGGCTCGTGCTGTTCATCCCGGAGGAGCCGGCTTCCGATGTGCTGGTGCTGTGTCAGCCCCTGGAGTCGAGCGATGCGCAGGAGGCGACAGTGAGGCTGCTGGTGGAGCGGAAGCTGGGGTAGGATAGCATTGTCAGGTGCTGGAGAACGGACGTGCATGTGCATGTGCAGGCGTACGTGCACGTCGCTCCGCCTGCGCATTCGAACCCGCGCCGCCTGGCAGCGTCCATGGTACGCGTGCACATGCACGTACAGATCCGTTTAACGAGCCTGTAATCGGGCCTGCTGTGATGGCATACGCCAGGTCGTATGTGAGAACGGCCGCGGAAGACTTCCCCGCGGCCGTTCGTTTCACACCGAACTCAGGTTCACGTCGAACCAACCTGCACCGCGGAGCTATCCCCGCGCCATGCTGTCGAGGAACTCCTTGTTCGTCTTTGTCCGCTTCACGCGATCGAGGAGGAACTCGAGTGCTTCGGCCGGCGGCATGTCTGCGAGGAAGTTACGGAGGAGGTATACGCGATTGAGCTCGACCTCGTCCATGAGCAGCTCTTCCTTGCGTGTGCCGGAGCGATTGATGTCGACGGCGGGGAAGATGCGCTTGTCGGCGATGTGGCGGTCGAGCACGACCTCCATGTTACCCGTGCCCTTGAACTCCTCGAAGATCACTTCGTCCATCCGCGATCCCGTCTCGATCAGCGCAGTAGCGATGATGGTGAGCGAGCCACCCTGATCGATGTTGCGGGCCGCGCCGAAGAATCGCTTCGGCTTGTGGAGCGCGTGCGCATCGACACCGCCGGACAGAATCTTTCCGGAGTGCGGCACGGTGACGTTGTAGGCGCGGGCGAGGCGCGTGATGGAGTCGAGCAGGATGACGACATCGCGACCGTGCTCGGTGAGGCGCTTCGCCTTCTCGATGACCATCTCGGCCACCTGCGTGTGACGGTCGGCAGGCTCATCGAATGTCGATGAGATGACCTCGCCCTTCACGTGCTCTTCCATGTCCGTCACCTCTTCGGGCCGCTCGTCGATGAGCAGCACGATGAGGTGGACTTCCGGATGGTTCTCGATGATCGAGTTGGCCATCTGCTGCATGAGCATCGTCTTACCGGCCTTCGGCGGGGAGACGATGAGTCCGCGCTGGCCTTTGCCGATCGGCGTCATCAGGTCGAGCAGGCGCATCGAGATGTGACCGTCGGCGTTCTCCAGCCGGAAGCGCTCTTCCGGGTAGCGCGGGCGGAGATTGTCGAACGCGATGCGGTGCTTCGCCTTCTCCGGGTCGTCGAGATTGACCTGCTCGACCTTCAGCAGTGCCAGGTAGCGCTCGCCCTCCTTCGGCGGACGCACCTGCCCCATGACGGTGTCGCCGGTGCGCAGATCGAAGCGTTTGATCTGCGACGGGCTGACGTAGATGTCATCAGGGCCGTACAGGTAGTTCCAGTCCTGCGATCGAAGGAATCCGTATCCCTCCGGCAGGATCTCGAGCACTCCTTCACCGCGCAGTACGACGTCGCTGTCGAGAAGGTTCTGTTCTATACGGAAGATCAGGTCCTGCTTACGCAGACCCGAATAGTTCGAAATGTTCAGCTCCTCTGCCATCTCGTGCAGCTCGGCAATGGATTTGCTTTTCAGCTCGGCGATGTCCACGGATCACTCCGGTTGTGCATGGTATGAACGTCGGATGGCGACTCCGTCCACGGTTGGCCACTGTTCTGGACGGAACGTGATTATCGACCAAGGAAAGGTCGGCGCGTGGCTCGCGCCTCCGTGATGCGGGAGGTTCTTGTCGCGGGTTATGCCGAACAGTCTACCATGCGGGAAAACTGCGGTCAAGAGTCGTGTGGCGGGCAGGATCGCAAGGATCGTACTTGACGGGTCCGGCGTGCACCGCCGGCCGGCTGCAGCTTGACACGGTAGGAGCCCAGCCAAAATATACGTCCCCCTTTCGCGAATATGTTACTCAGGCTGGAGGCGGCATGGCGCGCCACAACCGCGACGCTCGTGGCTCGGATCAGAGAGGCGAGAGCTACGAGCTGAGCTATCAGCCGGACTGGCTGCGGCTGGTAAAGGTTACGCGCATGCTGGAGAGCGGCCGGCAGTCGACGAAGACGCTGTTCCGAAATACCGCCAAACGTGAGCAGGCGCCCGGCTCCCGCATCCGGACGCGGATCACGTCACGCGAGCAGCGCGTCGACTTCGAGATCGAGCTGGACGATCCGCAGGGCGTGGTACGGCGCATCACGGTCGAGACGGCGCCGCCGGGAGGCGAGGAGCCGCTCGTTTTCACAATCGATGGACAGCGCACGCAGAAGCGTCGCTCCTGAAGCCGCAGGGCGGGGGAGTGGGGTGATCGCGGTGTCGGCGCGAGCGATTGACCACCACCCGGACGCGGAACCC
>DATABQ010000683.1:0-2864 GCA_036259495.1 Longimicrobiales bacterium
GTTGGGGACGGCGAGCAGCGGCGCGACCACGCCGCCGGAGCCTACGGGTACACTGGTCGCGCCCTGGCTGGGTAGCTCAGCTGGTTAGAGCGCACGACTCATAATCGTGAGGTCGGGAGTTCGAGTCTCCCCTCTGGCATACACATGAAGCCCCTGTCCAATGCGTGCGGACGGGGGCTTTCTGCTTATCCGGTTCCGTCCACGACGTGCTCGCGGGAACACCGGTGGTGCGATCCGCATCCGATGTTGTATCTTGCGCGCTCCCAGCAACCCGATAATCGAAGGCGCATGGCAACCAGGAAGCGTTCATCACGACCGTTCGAGGCGAGAGAATCAAGGATCCAGGGGCGCGGTGTGTTCGCGACCCGCAAGATCGCGGAGGGCACTCGACTCATAGAATACCGTGGACAGGTCGTGAGCGATGAGGAGGCGGATCGTCGTTATCCGTTCCACGAGGGCGAGCGGCACCACACGTTCCTGTTCCGGCTGGATTCCGGCGATGCGATCGATGCCGGGCCGAGCCGCAGCGCTGCGAAGTACATCAACCACTCGTGCGATCCTAACTGCGAGGCGGTGGAGGAGGATGGCCGCATCTTCATCGATGCCATCCGTGACATCGCGCGCGGCGAGGAGCTCGTGTACGATTACAACTACGTGCTGGACGAGCGGCACACTCCCGCGAACAAGAAGCTGTATCCCTGCAACTGCGGCGCGAAGAACTGCAGGGGAACCATCCTCGCCAGGAAGCGATAACCGGGCGCTGATCGCGGCGCCCGCCACCCTCGACGACGAGCCCAATGATCGAGCCAACCTGGATCTCGGTGCTGCCGCCGCTCCTCGCGATCGTTCTCGCGATCGTGACCCGGCAAGTCTATCTGTCACTCGCCGCGGGCATCTGGCTCGGGTGGACGATCCTGGTCGGCTGGAATCCCATTGCGGGCCTCGGTCGCGCGATCGACGAAACGGTCCGGGTGCTGGGCGACGAAGGCAACGCCAAGGTCATCCTGTTCACACTGGTGATCGGTGCGCTCATAGCGACGGTCGAAGCCGCGGGCGGTGTGCGCGGCTTCGTGCGCTGGGTGGAGCAGAAGAACTTCGTCACGAACGGCAGGCGCGCACAGATCCTCGCCTACCTCGTAGGCGTCGTGATCTTCATCGAATCCAACATCACCGTGCTGGTCGCCGGGTCGATCGGCCGCCCGCTTTTCGACCGCTTCCGCGTCTCGCGCGAGAAGCTGGCCTACATCATCGACTCGACTTCCGCTCCCATCTGCATTCTGATCCCGCTGAATGCGTGGGGCGCGTACGTGATGCAGCTGCTGGGCGAGTCGGGCGTGGAGAATTCGCTGGGCGTGTTTGCGAGTTCGATCCCGCTGAACTTCTACGCCATCACTGCTGTGATCGTCACGCTCACTGTCGTCCTCCTCGGGATCGATCTCGGACCCATGAAGAAGGCGGAGCGGAGGACACAGGGCGGGGAGGTGCTGTGGCCGAACGCAACACCGATGCTCGACCAGGACGTGCTCTCGCCACCGCCGAATGAGAACATCGAACCGCGCGCACGGAACATGTTCCTGCCGATCGCCGCGATGGTGCTCATGATGCCCATCTCCCTCTACATAACCGGCGACGGCGATCTGCGGGCGGGGAGCGGCTCGACGAGCGTGCTCTGGGCCGTATTGACCGGACTCACCGTGGCCTGGCTGCTGCTGCTCGCTCAGCGGGCCTACACGATCGATGAGCTAACCCGCACCGGGCTGAAGGGCGCCGGGGGGCTGATGAGCCTCGCACTGGTCCTGCTGCTCGCGCTCTCCCTCGGGTCCGTAGCCGCCGAGCTCGGCACCGGCCTCTATATCGCACAGGCTGCCGGCGATGCCCTCCCGGCTGCCGTCTTCCTGCCGCTGGTGTTCCTGACCGGGGCGGTCGTCGCGTTTTCCACGGGCACGAGCTGGGGAACGTTCGCGATCATGATCCCCATCGCCGTGCCGGCCGCCGCGGCACTCGGGCTGCCGCCTGCGCCGTTCGTCGCCGCGGCGCTCTCCGGGGGTGTCTTCGGAGACCACGCCTCGCCGATCAGCGACACGACGATCATCGCGTCGATGGCCTCGGCCACCGATCACATCGATCACGTCCGCACCCAGCTGCCCTACGCCCTGATCAGCGGAGCCATTGCGGCAGTGGCGTTCGCTGTGGCCGGCGCAGTGATGGGATAGTGAGGTCCGCCGCGCGCGGCCGGCTAGCGGCGCGGACCTGGAACCCATTCTGCACAATGGCGCGCCCTCGCATGGCGCTGCTCCGCCCGCGCAGATAATGATTTCTCAGGCGGCCGCGCGCCTGTTCGGATCAGCCATTCTGCAGAATGGGTTCCAGGTCCGGCCTGAAGCCGCCGGGCGGCCTGAAACCGGCGCCCGGCCTGAAACCGCCGCCCCGCCGCTCCCGTACACATAGCAGGAGCGTTATATTGCCTGCGGTGTACATGAATGCACCGGTCGCTTCCCCGGCCGCGTGTCGAATAGAAATGTGAGAGAACCATGCAGATACATGAGTGTGCCCGCTGTGAGGGCTGCGGCTATATCACCGGATCGTTGCGCTGGGAGATCCCGTGGTCGCGCTGGGCGGATGCGGAGGATCCGGAGCACCATGCCGGCGTCCTCGAAGCTGCCCCGTGCCCCGATTGCGGAGGAACGGGTGCGTTGATCCGGATGGACACGATCCAGCTGACTGAGATGAATCTGGCGTCACGTCGCGGCCTGAAGCGGCAGAACAGCTATGCCGATCATGTCGAGACGGTGCTTCATACGCAGCATGCGACGAAGCAGTAGCAGCAGCCGGCCCAGCAACAAAGAACGCGCCGCGGATCAGAT
>DATABQ010000684.1:0-2791 GCA_036259495.1 Longimicrobiales bacterium
CGCGCCCGACAGGTGGTCAATGGCAAAAAAACGAATCGCCCGAGTCAACGAACAGATCCGGCGGGAGCTGACCTCTCTGCTCCAGCGGGACGTACGTGACCCCCGGATCGGTATCGTGACGATCACCGCGGTCGAGGTGAGTCCCGACCTGTACCATGCAAAAGTGTTCTACAGTGTGATGGGCACTGACGAGGACCGGGAAAGCGCCGCCGAAGGGCTTCGCGCCGCCGCAGGCTTTCTGCGGACCGAGATCGGCCGCCGCATGCACATTCGCCGCGCGCCGGAGCTGCACTTCACGTACGACAACACGCTCCAGCATGCCATGCACATCGAGCGACTCCTCCAGGAAGCGCGGGCGAGCAGCCCCGGCGGCACCTTCGGCGAAGCCGACAGCGAGGACGCCGTAACGGACGACGGCGCAGCCGAAGCAGAGGCTGACGCGGGTGACGTTGCTGACGCCGCTGAGGCTGCTGACGTTGGTAACGCTGCTGACGTTGGTAACGCGGCTGGCGCGGAAGCAGACGCCGAATCCATGAACCCGCGAGCCGAGCACCCTTCGACCGACGCCGCATCCGAGGGCTCCTCGGCCGACCCGGTATCCGAACGCGCCTCAGCTGACGCTGACGAACATGGCAGGAGCTGACGCGCCGATCGAGGGCGTGCTTCCGATCGATAAGCCGGCCGGCCCCACATCGCACGACATGGTGTCGCGCTCACGCCGTGCTTTGGGTACGCGGCGGATCGGCCACACCGGTACGCTGGACCCGTTCGCATCGGGACTCCTGCTTCTCTGTGTCGGTCGCGCAACGCGCATCGCGGAGTACCTGAGCGGCATGGACAAACGCTATAGGGCGGTCGTGCAGCTCGGCGTCTCTACGGACACGGAGGATGCGACCGGCACTGCCATCGAGCAGCATGACCCCTCAGGCATCACGCGTGAGGCCGTGGATCTCGCGCTGGACGCGCAGCGCGGCTCGATTCTCCAGACGCCGCCGGCATACTCCGCGAAGAAGGTCGGCGGCGAGCGGTCGTACGCGCTGGCGCGGCAGGGCAGGGCCGTCGCGCTCGAGCCGGTGCCCGTCACGATACATGGTCTGGTCGTCACGAGCTTCGCGCTGCCTGAGGTGCACCTCGATGTGACGTGCTCGAGCGGGACATACATCCGATCGATCGCGCGCGATCTCGGTGCTGCGCTCGGCGTTGGTGCTCATCTGAGTGGGCTGCGTCGCATGGCTGTCGGGCCTCATTCCGTCGACGAAGCGCTGCCGGCGGAGGCGCTCCACGTGGCGTCGGACGCCACTCGCATCCCTTCCGATTTGATTCGCGATGCGATGATCCCCACCCTCGTTGCTCTCGGCGCCATGCCGCGGATCGACCTCACGGACGACGACCTGGCGCACATCCGTCACGGCCGTGGGATCGCCAGCTCGACCCACGCCACCGGCACTGTTGCACTCGCTGCCCACGGCGAGCTCGTCGCGATCGCCGATGCGGCCGAAGGGCGTATTCGCCCGCGGAAGGTATTCCTTTGACGCACAACGTCGCAGAGCGATCGAATGACGCTCGCAATGCGAACGGCACCGTCGTCACCGTCGGCACGTTCGATGGCGTGCATCGCGGCCATGTCGAGGTACTCAACCGCCTCGACGCCGCTGCTTCGGCGCGCGACGCGGTCAGCGTGCTCGTCACGTTCGATCCGCACCCGCTCCGCATCGTACGGCCGGAGGCTGCGCCCCCACTGCTCACCACCCCCGCAGAGAAAATCGAGATCCTCGCCCAGACCCGGCTGGATCGCGTCGTGTTCCTCCACTTCACGCCCGTGCTCGCCTCCTACGAACCGCGCCAGTTCGTAGAGCAGATCCTCATCGACCGTCTGAACATGAGGCACCTCGTCATCGGGTATGATCACGGCTTCGGCAGGGGGCGGAGCGGTGATGTCGACACGCTGCGACAGATCGCGCGTGATGTCGGTTTCGGAATCGAGGTCGTCGAGGCGGTGGAGACCGCTGGCGAACACGTATCGTCGTCCCTGATCCGGCAGCGGCTTCAGGAGGGGGCAGTGCGCGAGGCGGGCATCGCACTCGGGCGTCACTATTCGCTCACCGGCACGGTCGTGCGCGGTGAGGGCCAGGGTCGGAAGCTCGGCTTTCCGACAGCGAACCTGGGCGTCGATCATGCCGACAAGCTGATTCCCCACGAAGGCATCTACGCCGTCCGTGCGGCGCTCCGTGATCGCTTCGTCGACGGCGTTCTCCACCTCGGGCCGCGCCCCACGTTCGCCGGTCTGCCGCCCTCCATCGAATTGCACCTGTTCGATTTCGATACCGACATCTACGGCGATCGCGTCGCCGTGCGGTTCGTCGACCGCATCCGCGACATCGCGCGGTTCGACTCCGTCGATGCCCTGGTCCACGCCATGGAGCGCGACTGTGACGCGGCTCGCAGGCTGCTTACGGCCTGAACTGCCCGGGCGACAAGTACGGCGATCTGCTGACGGACGTGGCGGAGCGTGTGTTCGGCTGGGCGGACGCGCGGGCCCGCCCGCCACTGACGGATCGTCCGCCCGCTGCTCGCTCAACGCCGCCGAATCGGTGCTGCGCCTGAGCGTCGACCGCGCCGGCCAACGGCCCGGGATCGTTGATCGCCTCCGCCGGTTGCCGGTGACGCGCGGAATCGCTACAATTATGGGCTGAGGTTACACAGAACGGGCTACACAGGGTACCCGCTTCACGAGCAGCGCAGACTCTCGAGGAGGCACCCCGCATGATCGCGGACAAGAACGAAGTCATCC
>DATABQ010000685.1:0-1805 GCA_036259495.1 Longimicrobiales bacterium
GTCTGAACTCGATGAACACACGCCCGACGCTCACGCGCACGGCATCGTCACCGTCGCACAGTGCGGCCAACCGCATGGGCCGGACGGGTATGCTGCTCACGCTGGTCGCTATCGCAGCCGGAGCCTGTGCGACCGCGCCGGAGCCGGGACCGGACCCGCGGCCGAAGCCGCGACCGGAGCTGGCGTCTGCGCCCGAGCTGTCCGCAGCGATCCGCTACAATCAGCTCGGCTACCTGCCGGGCTCGCCGAAGGTGGCGGTCGTGTGCTCGCTCGATGAGCGACTGCCGCGAACGTTTCGTGTGCTCGGTGCGAACGGCCGCACCGTGTTGGGCCCGCTCGACGTCGAACGCGCGGGGTCGTTCGCCGGGTGCGCAGAGACTGCGCGCCTCGACTTCACGTCGCTCGATGCGGCGGGCAGCTACACGATCGAAGCCGCGAACCTGGCGGCGACCGTGCGTATCGGGCCGGATGTGTATCGCGGGACTGCCGACTCCCTGCTCGCGTACATGCGACAGCAGCGCTCGCTGTACAATCCGTTCTTCCGCGATTCGGTGCATCATCGCACCGACGCGATCCTCGTCGATCATCCCGAAGCCGGCACGTTCCTGCCTGTCGCGGGCGGATGGGCGGACGCCGCGGACTACCTCCAGTACGTCACGACATCGGCTCACGCGACGTTCGTCATGCTGGCCGCGCATCGCGATCACGCGTCATCGTTCGCCGACGCGTTCGATGCACACGGGCTGCCCGGCTCGAACGGCGTGCTCGATGTGCTCGACGAAGCGCGCTGGGGGTTGGAGTGGCTGGTGCGCATGCACCCGCGCGACGACCTCATCCTGAACCAGATCGCCGACGACCGCGATCACATGCACGGCGACACACCGCCCACCGACCAGTCCGACTACGGCTGGGGACCGGGCAGCTTCCGGCCGACGTATCCCTGCACCGGTGAGCCGCAGGGTCTGTTCGGCAACAAGAACCGTGCAGATGGCGTCGCATCGACCGCGGGCAAGATGGCCGCCGCGTTCGCTCTCGGTGCGCTGTCCCTGCGCGAGCTCGATCCTGCGTTCGCCGATACACTCGAGCGGAAGGCACACAGCGCCTATCAGGCCGGTCGCGATGATCCCGGTGTGTGCCAGACCGCGCCGGGGCGCGCGCCGTATTTCTACGAGGAAGGCAACTGGGTGGACGACATGGAGCTCGCCGCGGCGCAGATGCACGCGCTCACCGGCGACACCATGTACCTGCGGCATGCGCTCGAGTACGCGGGCGAAGAGCCCGTGACTCCGTGGATGGGTGCGGACACCGCCCGGCATTACGAATGGTATCCCTGGCACAACTACGGCCATCACGAGACGTGGCGCGGAGCGGACGCGTCCGGCCGCGCGACCGTCACCGAATATTACCGCCGCGGCCTGGCCGCCGTCGCAGCCCGCGCGGACAACGGCTTCCGGATCGGCATACCGTTCATCTGGTGCTCGAACAATCTCATGGCCGCGTTCGCGACGCAGGCCCGACTGTACCGCGGGATGTCGGGCGACGACACATACCTCGAGCACGAGCTCGCCGCTGTCGACTGGCTGTTCGGCACCAACCCGTGGGGCACGTCGATGGTCATCGGACTCCCGCGCGACGGCGACTATCCCGTCGATCCGCACTCCGACATATCCCGGCTGCACCAGGACCACCTGAGTCAGAAGGGCGGCCTCGTCGACGGACCCGTGTATCGCTCGATCTACGAGAATCTGCTCGGCATATCACTCGTGCAGCCCGACGAATATGCCGAGTGGAATACCGGCCACATC
>DATABQ010000686.1:0-3126 GCA_036259495.1 Longimicrobiales bacterium
CGCGGACGTGGAGTGGCACGTGGAGCGGGTCGACTTCTGGAACGGACTGTAGCCCCGAAGCAACACACCCGGTCGTACAGCGACCGTCCCTGTTGCGCCAGAGCAACAATTCGCCACTTTCCGTGTCGCGGACGTATCGCGTAAGTCGTTGCCACGGAACATCTTCCCTGTCGGGCGACGCGGGTACGCTACATGCGCCGCTATCTTCTGTTGTGGTGGGTCTCTCCATCGAGCACTGACGGGCAGCGCGAACTCCTCAGGGGGTCGGCTGCATCCCTGTCCCTGAACTGACGCGTCGCGCGGCGCAAAACGGCTGCGCGGCATGGAGGCATCGATCCCGACCGATCTCCCAGGCACGCCTGCGCCCGCTGCGCTGGACGTGTTCGTCGTGTTGCTCGGATTCGCAGTCGTCGTGCTGCTGGTGGCAGCCGTGCGTCTGCTTCAGATCCGGCTGCGCGATCGGCGGGAGCAGAATCGTGATCTTCCGCCGCTGATCTATCCGGTTCGGCAGCTGGACGAGCATCGTGCGAGCATGGCGGCGGCCAGGGTGACGCAGCCGCCGTCGGGTGAACAGGTGCTGTTCAACTCCACCGCTCCGCTGCCGTCGCCCATGCAGATCGTCAGGGAACCGGCGCACGAGAGCGCCGGCGCAACGGATGATCCCGCGAGCGAAATGCCCGCGGCCGATTTCGCGGCCGACCTGACGCACGACGCGCACGACGCGCACGACGCGCAAGCCGCGCACGACGCAGACGACAGTGTGACCCTCCAGCTGCTACCCGGACGTCTGGAGCCGCTCGAGCGCGGGATGGATCAGGAGATCCGATTCGTCCGCATTCCGGGAGTGAACCGTTTCACGCTGGGGCGCAACGCGGGGCCGGAGCACAGTCACATACAGCTGCGGGCCAGGACGGCGAGTCGAATGCACGCGTACATGGTCTACGAAGATTCGCGCTGGCTGCTCGGCAACATGTCGCAGACGAATGCAGTGGTCCTGAACGGCTCTCCGCTGAATGGCGATCCACATCGGCTCCAGGAAGGCGATCGCATCGAGTTCGGTGAGCTGACGTTCGTGTTCCGGGAGCGATGATGATGGTGTCCGCGGGCAGCGGTACGGGCTGTCACACCGAGTGCGGCCGGCGTCCTGTCAATCAGGATGCGGTGCTCGCGGTACGCCTGTCGGATGGTCGCGAGCTGGTTGCGGTTGCGGACGGCATGGGCGGTCACAGCGCGGGCGAGGTGGCGAGCAGGCGCGCGCTGGAAGTGGTGTGGCAGCAGCTCAAGGCAGGAGTCGATCTGCGCAGTGCTGTCCGGGCGGCGAACGTGTCGATCCACGCTGCTGCCGAGGGCAATCCGGGCTGGAGCGGGATGGGCACGACGCTGGTGGCGATGCTGCGTACTGCCGATCGTTACGAGATCGCGAACGTGGGCGACAGTCGTGCGTACCGCATCACGGTGAACGAGGTCAGTCAGCTCACGACGGACCATTCGTTCGCTGCTGAAGCGATGCAGCATGCACGGCTGGGGAACGACACCATCGCGCAGTCGCGCTGGCGGAATGCGCTGACGCGTGCGCTAGGGACGGACGTGGACGTCGACGTAGACGTGTTCGGCCCGTTCGACACGAGCGAGCCCCATGCGGTGCTGCTCTGCACGGATGGGTTGTACCGGACGCTGTCGGAGGATGTGCTGCGTGAGAACGTGTGGTCCGCGGCCGATCCGTGGACGGCGGCGCGTGCACTGGCGTCGGAAGCGTATCGAAGCGGCAGCTCGGACAACATCAGCGCCGCCGTCGTCGTGTTCGCCGGCAGTGCGCATGATCACGTGCACAGCGAGACGCATGCTGCGCACGCGGACCCGATCCGCTTTGAACCGCAGGCGGCACCGCAGCGGAAGCGCAGGCGGCGTCGCAAGTCGAGGCATACACGGCGCGTGGAGCTGCAGCTCGCAGCAACCATCGGCCTGTTGATCATTGTCGTAGCGATTCTCATGAGGGTGTGGTGAATTCGCACGAATCCGGACGCAGACCCATTCCGTCGAACCTCTCCGACGCTCATGCGTCGGTGCCGGCACCGGCGCGTCTCCAGGAGCTGGAAGCGGAGTACGAGATCACGGGTGAGCTCGGGCGCGGCGGCACGGCCGTCGTCTACCACGCGCGGGAGCGTGAGCTCGGCCGCGAAGTCGCCATCAAGGTGGTGCACCAGACGCACGTCGACGACGGCGAAGCGGTGGCGAGGCTCGCGCGCGAAGCGCGGCTCGTGGCGCAGCTCCGCCACCCGAACATCGTCACTCTGTTCGGAACGCGGCAGCTGTCGGACGGCAGCGTCGCGCTGATGATGCAGTACGTCCCGGGGCGCACGCTCAAGGCAGCGATCCGCGAGGATGGGCCGCTGCCGATCCGTGTCGTCGAGACCGTCCTGCGCGAAATGGCGCTCGCGCTGCACCACGCACATCAGCGGCAGGGACTCGTCCACCGCGATCTGAAGCCGGAGAACATCTACCTCGACACCGAGGGCGGGCGCTCGCTGCTGTCGGACTTCGGCATCGCGCGCGCGACCGAAGTCGAGTCGACGCTGACGCTCGTCGGCACCGCGCTCGGCACGCCCGCGTACATGTCGCCCGAGCAGATCGACGGGCTGCCGCTCGATGGCAGGAGCGATCTGTACGCCCTCGGCCTCGTCGCGTACGAGATGCTCACGGGGTGTCAGCCGTGGGCCGGTCACAACCTCTACACCATCATCTATAAGCAGAAGCACGAGGAGCTGCCGTCGATCGCGGAGTCCCGCAGCGATGTGCCGCCTCACATGCTGCGCGCCATCAACCGCCTGCTCCGCAAGACCGCGGACGAGCGCTGGCCTGACGCGCTGCGCTTCGTGTCCGCACTCAGCCCGGCTTCTGTATCCGGCGCAATCGCGCCACCGGTGATGACGCACCGGCCGCGCACCGGCAGCGCTCCAGTCGTGCCGCCGATGGACGATTCACTCACCATCGTTTACCGCCCGCAGGACGAGGAGCGCGGTTCGAGCAACGTCGACCCGTCGACTCCGGAGGCTTCGCAGCCGGCCGCAGGCGCGGATATCGTCAATGAGGATGTCGTCGGCGAGGATGCCGACGCAGCTGCGACGC